>MIAA01000007.1:0-31214 GCA_001830425.1 Rhodospirillales bacterium RIFCSPLOWO2_02_FULL_58_16 | reverse complement strand
TCGTCTTGCTTCGTCGCTTCGCTTCTTGCAATCCTCGCAAAGACGGTTAGGCGTGGCCCACAGCGGCGATTCCAATCAATCCTGATGCGATCTAGAATTACGGGGACACAACCGGGGTAAACTCCTAAATTAAACTGTCCGTAAAAGGCGGATCAGGTCGGTGTCGTCTTCAAGGGAAAACAGCCATGACCTGTTTGGCCCTGTTTCACGCGAAGACGCGAAAGCAGGAAGAAAGGTAAGCCGTTTGGCCGATAGCGGTAAACCTGATCCGGTGCTGATGGACATCATCCTGGAAGGGAAAAGGGACGGTATTGAGGCGGCTTGCATAACTTGTCCCTATTGAATACGTTGGCCTGATGATCCCGCAACCCCAAACAGCGAACGGTCGCAAAGAGCGGACGGCGCTGATCCTGGCCATGGTCGTGACCGCCGCCGTAGTAGCCGGGATAGGGACATTGATGCTCTATCTGGCGGTCATCAGCGAACAGAAGGCTTGGCTGACGCGACTCGTACAGAGCCAGACGGCCATGATTGAAGCCGTCGCCCGTTTCGACGCCATGTACAGTCAACAGGACCATCCGCAAGGCGCCCGGGGCGCCACCATGAGCCAGCTTGCCGTCGCTCATGAAACGGCCTCGCGGTTCAGCGAAACAGGGGAATTCGTCATCGCCGTGCGCGAGGGCGATATGATAGTATTCCCGTTCAAGCAGCACCACGGCGTCATTCCCGATCCAATACCCTTCGCATCCGGTTTGGCGAGGCCGGCATATCACGCCCTGATGGGACATTCCGGGACGTCGATCGAACTCGACTACCATGGCGTCCTGGTGTTGGCTGCGTACGCGCCGGCGCCGACGCTGGATATCGGCATCGTCGCCAAAATCGATATGACCGAAGTGCGGGCGCCGTTTATCAAGTGGGGAACCCTCGGCGGTTTCGGCGCCATACTGGTTATCGCCGGGGGAGGGCTGTTGACCCGCCGTGTCAGCACCCCCCTTATCAAAGACCTGCAATCGGCCGTGGCCTCCCTCAACGACGCCCAGCGCCTCGCCGGCCTCGGCAACTGGGAGTGGAACGTTCAAACAGACGTCATTCGCTGGTCGGATGAAACTGATCAAATCTTCGGATTGAAGCCCGGAGAGTTCGGAGCAACCTACGAGGCATTCATTAACGCCGTTCACCCGGATGACCGGGCGATGGTCAACAAGGCCGTCAACCGCAGTCTCAAGGAGAGGGTCGGGTACTCGGCCGAATACCGCATCATTCGCCCCGACGCCGCCGTGCGCGCGATTTACGCGCGGGGTGAAACAGTGTTCAACGACGACGGCAAACCGGAACGGATGATCGGCACGGTTCTGGACATCACCGAGCGCAAGCTGGCCGAGGAGAAGATCGCCGCCATGCTGGCCGAGAAGGAAGTGTTGCTGCAGGAGATCCATCACCGGGTCAAGAACAACCTGCAGGTGGTCTCTTCCATGCTGTCGTTGCAGGCAAACGCGGAAAAGAACAGCCGGGTCGCGGAGGCGCTGCGGGAAAGCGAGCGCCGCGTCAGGGTGATGGCGCGGATACACGAGACCCTGTACGGCTCGTACGACATGGCCCACATCGGGTCGGGAGGTTACCTGTGTTCGATCATCATGGACATGAGAGAGAGCCATATCGGAGCTTCCGGGAATATTGTGTTCCGCGAGGACGTGGACGATATCGTCCTCGACATCGACCAGGCCGTCCCCATCGGGCAGATCGTCAGCGAGTTGATTTCCAACGCCCTGAAACACGCCTTTCCGGATGATCGGGGCGGCGTGATCGGGGTTTCCATGAAGCTGCGGGACGGCGGCATGATCGAACTGGCGGTGGCCGATGACGGCGCCGGTCTGCCCAAGGACTTCGATTTGAGCCGGTGCGGGACGCTGGGCCTGCAATTGGTGACGGCGTTGGCCGGCAAGCTGGGCGGGAAGGTGGAGGTGGATCGCTCGAACGGAACCCGGTTCGGCATCGTCTTCAAGGGAAAACAGCCATGACCCGTTCGGCCCTGTTTCACGCGAAGACGCGAAAGCAGGAAGAGGGGCAATCCGTCATGAGGATTGAAGAACTTGCCCGCGCTGCCGTGGATTGCGGTTTTCACATACACCGGGAACTCGGCCCGGGGTTGCTGGAATCGGTTTATGAAACCGTCCTGTTCAGGGCGCTTGAAAAGCGCGGACTGCATGTCGAACGGCAAGAACCGATTTCATTCACCTTCGATGATATGCGATTCGAGGATGCTTTCCGGGTCGATCTGTTGATCGAGAGACAATTGCTCATTGAGTTAAAGTCGATTGAAAAAACAGCGCCCGTACACGGCAAGCAGATTTTGACTTACCTTAGATTAATGAACTTGCCCCTGGGTCTGCTGATGAATTTCGGTATGACGACCTTCAAGGAGGGCGTCCGGCGGATCGTCAATGGTCATGACGACTTCGCGTCTTCGCGCCTTCGCGTGCATGGAGAGGAGCCATGACCAAGGAGCGCATCCTGGTGGTCGAGTTCGACCATGTTTCACGCGAAGACGCGAAAGCAAAAAGAGAGGCAATCCGTCATGAGGATTGAAAAAACAGAGAACGTCCGGCGGATCGTCAACGGTCATGACGACTTCGCGTCTTCGCGCCTTCGCGTGCATGGAGAGGAGCCATGACCGAGGAGCGCATCCTGGCGGTCGAGTTTGGCCCTGTTTCACGCAAAGGCGCGAAAGCAGGAAGAGGGGCAATCCGTCATGAGGATTGAAGAAACAGAGAACGTTCGGCGGATCGTCAATGGTCATGACGACTTCGCGTCTTCGCGCCTTCGTGCGCATGGAGAGGAGTCATGACCAAGGAACGCCTCCTGGTGGTCGAGGACGAGCCTATCACCGCCCTGGACGAACTGCGGATATTGACGAACCTGGGCTTTACGGTGATTGGAATCGCCCCTTCCTGCGAAGAGGCAATTCGTTTGGCCGATAGCGATAAACCTGATCTGGTGCTGATGGACATCATCCTGGAAGGGAAAAGGGACGGCATTGAGGCGGCGGAGGAAATCCGCAGACGGTTCAATATCCCGGTGGTGTTCGTAACCGCCCATGGAGAGGAGGCGTTCCTGGAGCGGGCCAAGAAGGCGGAGCCGTTCGGCTATGTGCTGAAGCCTTTCTCCCGGGAGACGCTGTCGGCCACCATCGAAGTCGCCCTCTATAAGTACCGGATAGAGCAAAAACTCAAGGAAAGCGAAGAGAACTCCAAAAACAGGGTGCTGGAACTCCAGGATGCCAAGTACAGGATCGAGACCCAGGCGGCAAAAATCTCCGCCATAGCCGATCAACTGGCGCTGGCCCGCGACGAAGCCCTCGCGGCCAGTCGCGCCAAGACCTTCTTTCTCACCAACATGAGCCACGAACTGCGTACCCCCCTGAACGCCATCCTCGGCTTTTCCGAGATGATGCGGATGGAAATGCTCGGCGCCATCGGCGTCCCGGCCTATGTCGGCTATGCAGCGGACATCCATAGCGCGGGGAAGCACCTGCTTCAGGTCATCAATGACCTGTTGGACATCTCGAAGGTTGAGGCGGGAGCGCAGGAACTGAAGGAAGAAGAATTGGACGTCCGCAAGGAAATCCTGTCTTCGCTCGATTTCGTGAGGGAACATGCACAAACGCATGGCGTCCTGTTGTCGGCGAATATCCCGGACGGATTCCCTAACCTGTTCGCCGACCGTTTGCGCCTGAAGCAAATCCTCCTGAACCTGCTGACCAATGCCGTCAAGTTCACCCCCGAAGAGGGATCGGTCATCGTGGAGGCGGCGCTCAACCGTGACAACGCCGTCCTGTTGCGGGTTATTGACACCGGCGTCGGCATCGCGCCCGAGGACATCCCGAAGGTATTCCTGCCTTTTGGTCAGATCGACGACATCATGGTGCGCGAACAGGAAGGGACCGGCCTCGGCGTGCCGCTGACCAAAGCCCTCGCCGAACTTCATGGCGGCGCCCTTGAAATTACCAGCGAAGCCGGCGTGGGGACCACAGTCACCGTGCGCTTTCCGCCGGCGAGAACAAAAAAATATTGACTCGCTTATACAACCTGCCCGGCATATAAACAGCGTATAGATTAAGTATAAATCAGGTTTAAATATGGAAGACTATCTCAAGGCGCTGGAAACGGTCACTAAGGCGCTTCGCCTGATGGAGGCCCACCATTACCCCCCCTCGCCGGAAAACTTGATGGTGTGGTACGCTTATGCGGCCGACGTCAATTCGGAATGTAGGGCGCGTCTGGATCAGCTGACCGAAAAACGCAAAAATCTGACGGAACGCGAGGTGAAGGACTGTGTCTGCAAGGTTCTGCTCATGCTCGCCGATTGTCCGGAATTTTTCAACAATCTCATCAAGGCCCATACTTCCCTCGACGCGGTGTTGGGCAGCCTGTCGGAAGTGGAAGGCGAGACGACGGAATTCGGCCGCATCCTTAACCATTCAGCGGAAAAACTGAAAAAGGCTTCCGACATTTCGGCGGCCCGCGAGGTGGTGGCGAAAATACTCCAGGAAACCGACCGCATGGCCGCCCATCAGAACCATCTTGCAGAGAAGCTCCGCGACACGACACGCGAAGTGCAACGCCTGCAAACCAGCCTTGCCGAGGCGCGTCATCTCGCCAATACCGATACGCTGACCGGCCTCTACAACCTCCGTTACCTGGAGGGCCGGTTGCCGCTGCTGATGAGAAAAGCGGCCGAGGAAGACACCAGCCTATGTACGCTTATGATCGAAATCAATAACTTCAAGAACATTATCGACGAACTCGGCCCTCAGTCGGCGGACAAGATACTCCGTTTGGTCGCCAACATCATCAAAAAGGCGGTCCGTGACGATGATCTTGCCGTCAGGTACGGCGGAAGAGAATTCATGCTGGTTCTTAATCGCACCCCGCTGGAAAACGCGGTCCTTCTCGGCAAGCGCATCTGCGAGGATATATCCAGCCGCAACCTTTCGCAGCGGGGCAGCGACCAGATACTCGGACGGATCACGGCGGCAGTCGGCATCGCCCGGCACAAGCCCGGCGAATCCGTGATACGGCTGCTTCAGCGCAGCGACATGGCCTTGAGCGACGGCAAGAAGTCCGGTAAAGACCGAGTGGCCGTATGCAAAGAAACCTGAGACGGCGGTTATGACTTGCGGCGGGTCTTTTTGGCGGATTGCCCCGCCGGCCTGACGCCGAGTTCGGCCTCCAGCGCCGCCACGCGCTTTTCCAGTTTTTCCTGTTCGGCGCGGGCCTTGGCGGCCATGTCTCTCACCGCTTCAAACTCCTCGCGGGGCGTCACTTTCATTTCGGCGAGCAACCGCTCCAGTTGCTGGCGCACCAGGGTCTCGACCTCGTCGCGGAATCCGGCGAGAGTTGAGGCGGCGCTGCCGGCCAGCTTGGCTATATCTTCAAATATCCCCGGTCCTTTGTTCATGGCGGGCATTATGAGCGGATACGCTCCCCGGCGCAACCGGACATCTAAAGCGCCAGGGCCGTTCCATCACGCAGAATTTTTTGGGCCTCTTGCGTATAGGCGCCGTCGCCGTCGTGAAGCGCCATGCCGGAGGCCGTCCTGGTCGGCGCCGTCATTCCCTTGCGACCTCTGATGATGACCCGTTTGGCCGGTCTGCCGCCGTCATCGGGCCACAGCGGGAAAACGACGATATCGCCCAGCCGCCCCTGCATGCAGGAAAGAATTTCGTCCGTGCGCCCGGCGTGGTGGATGAGGGTGACCGAGCCTTCGACGCGAACCATAGCGACGCAGAAATCAATCCAGTCGGCCAATGTCGCCTCGCCCTCGATGGTGGCCGCCGCTTTGACCGGATCGGGCGGCGCATTGCCGCTGCCGGCCTTGCGGAACGGCGGATTGGCCATGACGTGATCGAAAGAACCGGGCGTAAGCGCCCCCTTTACCCTCATAATGTCGCCATGGATGAACTCAACGCGCTCGGCGACGCCGTTAGCGTGGGCGTTGCCTACGGCCAGTTCGGCCATCAAGCCGTCGGCCTCGATCCCCTTGACGCGCACGCCGGGCAGCCGCGAGGCCAGACATAAAGCGGCGGAGCCGACGCCGGTTCCGGCGTCAAGAACCATATCGCCGTCTTCGGCGGGAACGGCGGCGGCGAGGAAAACGGCGTCGATGGCCGTGCGAAACCCTTTGGCCGGTTGGCGCAAGCTGATTTTTCCCGCCAGCAGCGCATCCTCGGTAATTTTGCTCATGTCCCGGTGCTCATGCTGGGGGCGTTGTCCACTTGACCAATGGTCTCGCCCTTACTTATGCTCAATGCCTGCGTCAGGCAACCTTGGAGGCCGTGGAGTGGGCGTCGTAGTCAGCATCGGTGGGGACCGCAGTCAAAAGGCGTCGCTGGACGCCTTGACCTCGCTGGTTGCCGAAGACATGAAGGCGGTCAACGAACTGATCATCCGGCGGATGAATTCTCCCGTTGTTTTAATTCCGCAACTGGCCGGGCATATCGTCGCCGCCGGCGGCAAGCGTCTGCGCCCCATGTTGACCCTGGCCGCGTCGCGCATGTGCGGCTATGAAGGACGGCGCCACATCGCCCTGGCCGCCTGCGTCGAATTCATCCACACCGCCACCTTGCTGCATGACGACGTGGTTGACGAAAGCGACCTGCGCCGGGGCTTGGCTTCGGCCAATGCCGTGTGGGGCAACAAGGCCAGCGTTCTGGTCGGCGATTTCTTATTCAGCCGCTCCTTTGAACTGATGGTGGAGGACGGTTCGCTGTCGGTGTTGTCCATCCTGTCCGGAGCCTCGGCGCTGATTGCCGAAGGCGAGGTGATGCAGTTGATCACCGCCAACGATACGGAAACCGGCGAGACCGCCTATCTGGAAGTCATCAGGGCGAAAACGGCGCAACTGTTCGCCGCCGCCTGCCGCATCGGCGCCGTTGTCGCCGACCGCTCGAAGGTGGAAGAAGACGCCCTTGAAACCTACGGCATGAATTTGGGCATCGCCTTTCAGCTTATCGACGACGTGCTCGACTATTCAGCCAAACAGGCGACGCTGGGCAAGACCATCGGCGATGATTTCAGGGACGGCAAGATTAATCTGCCTGTGATCCTCGCCTTCCGCCGGGGCAACGAGACCGAACGCGCCTTCTGGCGGCGCACCCTGGAAGACCAGGACCAGAAAGACGGCGACCTGGAACACGCCGTAAAACTGCTGGAGAAACACAAGGCGCTGGCCGACACCGTGGAGCGCGCCACCCACTACGGCGCCATCGCCCGCGACGCGCTGGGCATCTTCGCCGACAGCGCCAGGAAAAAGGCCTTCCACAATATCATCGACTTCTGCATCGAGCGCGCCTATTGAGTTAGGCGCAAGGCGGCGTTATAACCGCGCCTCTTGAACGCCACGTCGGAGTGTAGCTCAGCCTGGTAGAGCACTGTCTTCGGGAGGCAGGGGCCGGAGGTTCAAATCCTCTCACTCCGACCAGTTTTTTCCCGCACGCATCAGAGCGGGCCGAATTGCGGTCAGCCTATGAAGTAGCGGCCGGGTTTGGCGTCTCCTCCGGACGCCGTGATCAGGGCGTCTATCTTGTCGATGGCGGCAAAGAGTTGGTCATTGTCCGCCCGCGCCACCCTGCGCGCCGTTTGGGAATGCAGTTTGGCGGCGCTCATGCTGCCTTCCCTCATCAGGGCCAGCGCATAGGATATGTGATAGGCGGGATTGTAGGCCCTGTAGAAAAGAGCCTGGCCGAAAAAGAACGCCGCTTCCTGTTCGCCGTTTTTGACTTTGGAGAAGATGTTTCCAAGATCAAGGCAGGACATTACAAACGCATCCGGCCGCTTCATGTAAGGAAAGTCGGTTCGGAAGATTTCCTGGTAGATGGGGATAGCCTCGCCTGTTTTTCCCGAATTGCGCAGCTCCGTCGCCTTTGCGTATTTCTCCTCGGACTCCGTATGGATAATGGCCGGAACGGCCAGATTGGGAATATCGAAAATGCCCCTGCAATCCCGGCACGAAAAGCGGAGGTTCTGGGATTGGAAGCCCCGATCAACGTAGGCGTTGGAAAAAATGTTGTTATAGCCGCAACGCGGACACTCCCATTCGATGCGATAGGGATATCCCCGGTGAATGTTATATTCATCCTGTTTTTCAAACAAAATGAGCTTCGCCGGGATAACCAGCGTTTCTCTGAAAACGCCGATCTTCGCTTCGAAATATTCATAGGCCTTGCCTCGAATATTGGTGACGTTTATGGGGCCTTGCACCAGTTCTCCGTCTTTTTCCCCGATGATCCCGTCCTTGACGGCCTGCGCGTAGATGGGGCTGCCCGGATAGACCTGGAGATAGCTCAGGCTGATCCGGTATTCCCTGTTTTCAGACCACCAATCAAGGGTCTCGCTTGCGGTTTCCAGGGTCTCCGCCGAATCGCCGAAAATAAAATTTCCCTGGATTCCGATTTTCCGATCGTAGGTGGTCTTCAAGGCAAATTCGATCTTCTCCCTGGTTATTTTCTTCTGCATGCTCAACAGGACTTTATCGCTGGCGCTTTCCAGGCCGTACCCGGCATGGGTGCAGCCGGCATCGACCATCCAGTCGATGCATTCCTCGTCAATCAGCGAGACATGCAACTGGCAGAACCAATAAAGATTGTACTTTTTGATCCTCCTGCAGAATTCCTTGAGTCTGTCTTTCTTGGCGGTGAAAAGCTCATCGCAGATATACAAGTGGTTTATGTTATATCGCCCGACCAGAAAATCCAGTTCCTCGAAGAAATTGTCGAGGCTGCGTTCCCTGTAGACGCGACCGATGGGATGAAAACAGAAGGTGCAGGCGTAAGGACAAGACCGGCTCGCAATCATCGGCATCGAACGCGGATCATCCATCATGTTAAAGGTGGTCTCATCGGCGATGTTCTGAAAATCGATCATCATGCCGACCCCAATTCCTTCGTAGTCGGGCCAAGGCAGGGAATCCAGATCGCGGATCGGGTCGCGTGCTCTGGTTTTGATGAAATTTCCGTCCTTGTTCAGGAAACATATTCCATTGACCGTTTTCGGATCGCCGCCCCGCCCGAGCACATCCGCCAGTTCAACGATGGTGTTTTCGCCTTCGCCGATGACCCCGTAATCAATATCCAGGAGACGAACCGCCTTTTCCAGCGCACCGCTGATCAATCCGCCGCCGACGACGTTGATGATCGAAGGCTTGGCGGCGCGGGCCGCATCAGTGATGACTTTTACCGCATCAATAAGAGGAGAAATGGCGCCGGTCCCGCAGATATCGGGATTCTTCTCGTGAACGGCGCGGGTAACGGCGTCAACGGGGTTCATTTCCAGGTTATTGAGGTTCAGGCAATGGACCTCGTACCCTTCCCGCTTGAGCATCGCGGAAATATAGGCAATGCCGAACGGAAAGTTATAGCCGTTGCCGTAGTTGACGTATTTCGGCACTACCAACAGAAATTTCATACTGTCTCTCTGTAGCTCCAATTAATTCTGACGCGATCTTATAACAGTTACCCTTTTTCAGGCTTAACCGCCCCCATTATCTTCAATTTTTGTCCGTAGCGGGGATGAAATTCCGGGGGCGGGGCAATGTCCCATGTCCATTCCCATCCGGCAAAGGGGACGGGGATGCCGTAAAGTGGGTCCTCGCGGTTCGCCACCTTGTCGCCGTCGATGATCATGCGCTCGATCTCGGTGATCAGGCAGACGGCGCCGGGGTGGGCGGCCAGCGCTTCCATATGGCGGGCCACCACGTCGCCGGCGAATATTTCGGCGTCGGCCCTGCTGTAGGCGGGCAACGCTTTCGCCAGATATTCAAGCGGCAGATGGTAAAGTTGCGAGGCAACGCATGCCGATACTGCCAGATCAGCGCCGTTGATCAGCAAGGAGGCGGCGGGCGGCGCCGGCAACGCTTGTCCGCCGCCCGATTCGACATAGGCGTAGACGGCGCTGACAACGCCGGTGATGTCATGAGCCGTCATTGAAACATTCTTGAATCTTTGCACCTTTCGCCAGCTTCGGGGCAGGTGCAGGATATCGATCAGCGCCACCTCATCGAACATGGCGCTTAAATCTTCAACGGGTATATCGATAAGTGAGCCGGAGCCGAGAACCACCGCTCGGCGCCGATTGCGGCAATTGGCGGCGGCTTTCATGATCATTGTCCGTGAGTTTTCTATGTGTCCGGCCCACGCCTGCCGGCAACGCGCATATCGAGCCTCAATTCCGATCAACTCACCAAGATATCCCATCCTTCGCAGATGCCGGGGGCAGGGCGTGGTCAGATACCTGAGCCATTCCGCAATCATGGCGGTTTCGCGTAAAGATCAGCCGCGACCGGCCATCGGGCAGGTGGCGGCATCGGCGCAGGCGGGAGAGGCGCCGCATGCGGGCCGGGGCGAGGCGGCCATGCCGACGCGGACGTTGGGGGCCATCATCGCCTTGGTCACATTCTTGCTGCCGCAGTCGGGGCAGACGATGTCGCCGGCTGCCGATTTGGCCTCGTAGTCGCCGGAAGAATCAAACCATTCTTCGAAGGCATGGCCTTTGGAACATTTGAGGTCAAAAACGATCATCGACGGCTCCTTGTTTTTATGACGCTAACGGGCGATTCCCTTGAGGATATCCTTGAGGAAGTCCTTGGGTTTTTGAGGCTGCTGTTGTTGAGGCTGCTGTTGGACCTGGGGCTGTTGCTGAGGTTGGGCCTGCGGCTGCTGCGAGGGCTGTTGCTGCTGTTCGGGGGCAACGCCGGGGACAAGTTTGTTCAACAGTCCACCAAGGCCCTTTTTCTCAAGTTTTTTCTCTATGCTTTTTCCCAATCCGCCGGGCAGGGCGATGCCGCCTTCCGGCATTTTGGAAGTGTCCAGTTTGACGCTGGGGGCGTCCAGGCTGCCCCTGACCTGAAAGGGCAGGACGGTCGGCGCGTTGGTCTTCTTGGTTATAAGAGCGGTCAGGGCGTTTTGTGACAAGCTTACTTCGCCGCCGATGTCGATCTGCCAATTAGGCAGATCAACCGTGCCTTGGGCGCCGCCGTCGCCGATGCTTGAAACCAGTTTGATGTCGTTAGTGCGGGCCACGCCCTTGTCGATCTTGAAGCTGCCGGTGATGTCGGCCAGTCCCTTGCCTTTCCCGCCGCCGCCCGGCAGGCCGCCCAGGGTGTTCAGCCCGACGATCAGGTTCAGCGCCGAGGCCAGGGCGGTGCCGGTGGCTTCTTCCCTGACGTCGAGCTGTTTAAGAGCCAAAGCCCCGCTGCCGCCGAGCGCCGAGACCATGTTGGCGACGCTGCGCCCGGCGGTGGTCAAATTCATGGATAAGTTCATGACGCCGCCGGCCATTGCTTTGCCGGAAACGGCTTGAGAGGCCTTGCCCACGTCCATATTTTTGATGTTCAACGCTGTTTCGATGCGGGGCGCGGCGGTGGCGTTGACGATGGCGTTGGCGTCCAACTCGCCGCCGAACAGATAGCCGGTCAGCCGGTTGGCGTTAAGTATGCCGTTGTTCACCGTCGCCGCCAGATCGGCCTTTTCCACCCTGTACATTTGGTAAGTGACGGCCTGGGCCTTCAGCTTGATGTCGGCGTCGAAGCCGTTGAGCGCGGAAAAGTCGATAGGATCGTTCGGCCAGCGGCCGGCGTCGGTTGCCGCAGCGCGGTGGAACATGGCGTTATCGGGCGACGGCCGCCAAGAGGCGGGAATAATCGCCGGGTCGGCGCAAGGGCCGGGGAATCGGCGATATAGCGAGGCCGAGCGTTTGGCCGGCAGCAGCTTGTCAACAACGATCTCGCCGGTCTGAAGATCGACGTTGATCCTGGGGCGGTGATCGCCGAACATCGCCTCGGCGGCGCCGGTCATTTGCAACGGCCCGATATTGCCTTTGATTCCCTGAAGAGAAACCGTTTTGGCGTCGGCCTTGATTCTGGCGGCAATGTCCGTCCCGCCGAACTTTTCGACCGGGCTGTAATCGATGCCGAAAACGCCGAGAAGCCGGGGCAGGTTGCCGTGGACGGCCTTTATCGCGCCGTCGAACCCTCCGATCAGCGGCAGGAATGACAAAGCGCCGTCGGCCGTGATCTCGGCCCCGGCGGCTTTTATATTGACATTCATGGAAGGCTTTAGAAAAGAACCGTTGAACAGGCCCTTTAAGTATACTTCCCCCAGCTTCCCGGCGTTTGCGGGCGGAACGGCGTCGGCCAGTTTGAACAGGCTTGAAATATCGGCGGCGTGCGCTTCTATATTCAGGTCTTTCATTTCGGGGATGCCGCCGATGCCGGAGAGCTTGCCGCTGATCATCGCCGAGGCATCGGCCAGATCGGCGACGCTGGCTCGGCGCAATTCCAGGTTGCCGCCGGACAAGGTGCCGTCAAGAACGATGTCCTTGATGTTGTTTCCTTTGTAGACCATGGCCTTCACATGGGCCATGAGGTTGGCGTCGAAAGTTTTTAAAACATCCAGTATGGCCAATGGATTCGCAGTGGCGGGGGCAGGCTCATGGTTGCCGGCCAAAGACGGCGCCCCGTCTTTTTTTACGGGGCCGGTTTCAGGTTTGGCCGTATCCGGCGTCGGAGCGGATTTAGACGGCAGGTAGGCGTCAAGATTGATGCGATCCAGGACCAGACCGGCGCCGAAAGCAAGCGGCGAGCGCACGGCAACCGTGACGCCGCCGGTGAGCCTTGAACTGTCGAACTGCACGTCCAGGCCGCTGACCTGGATTTGCGCAGGGGTGGCGGAAATTTTTCCGGATACGGCCAGTTTGCGCAGGCGGTCACCGGGAATATTTATCTGATCGGTTCCGAGCCAACTCAAGAGCTTGCGAAAGTCGCTGATGGTTGTTTCAATCTCGCCGTCGAACTTGGGCCGGCCCTCGGAAGCGGAAATAAAACCGAAGACGGCGGCATCGGCGCCGCCGGGAAACTTGGCGGAAAGCCGGTTGATGGCGATCTCGCCGTTGGCAAGTTCGATATCGGCGTTCGCCTCATGGATAATGCCGCTCTGATAGACGATGGAGTCTACCGAAAGGTTCACGGTCCCGTTGATGGCGGTAGGCAGGGAGAACCCGGCCTTGTCCGTCGTTTTTACGTCCTTGCCCTTTACGGCGTTCGCGGCGGATGAGGGCATGACCTCAGAGCCGGCCTTCGGCGTCGCCGGCGACGGCGCGGCCTTGGCCGCCGGCATGGAAAGCCACTCATTCATATTTACTTGTTTGACCGCTATCTTGAGCGCCGCGTTGACGGCCTTGCCGAGAGTGACCGAAAGAGCGCCGGCGGCATTAACATTACCCAGACTCAGGATTATATTGGCAATGTCCAGCCCTTCCGTCGAGGCGACCACGGCGCCTTCGAATCCGAACTTTTGCGACAGGAAGCCCGGTAGCGGACCCGCTCCGGCGGCGGTGTTGATGAGGCCGGCCAGATCGTTCCCTTCCCCTTTCAGGGAGCCTTTGAACTTGAACTCATCGGCGACGCGCAACAGGTTGCCGGATAGTTGCGCCTTACTGCCGCCGGGTTTGTCATTTATCGCCAGACTGACCGGCACGGCGCGACCGGGAGCCACCTCGCCGACGCTGATGTCGTAATTAAAAGCAATTCCCCGCGCCGTAACGCCGCCGGAACTTTCGAACGGCCCGGACAGAGACGCCGCCGCGATGCGGGCGGTAATCCGTTCCAGCCGTTCAACGGCGCCGCTTTTGCCGTCACGGTAAATCAGGGTTCCGTTTTCAATGCTGAAATTATCCAACTGTATGGCCGGTTTGAAGCCGCCTCTTTCGGTCGGAGCGGCGACGCCTTCGTCCGTTGGTTCGTTTTTTGCGCCGGCGGCGGGCTTCCCGGCGACATCGGCGGCGGCGATGAAATTCAGGTTGTTGCGTCCGTCGGCAAGAACCTCGATTTCAATGATCGGTTCAATCAGCCGGATCGTTTCCACCTGGATTTGACCGCTCAGCAAAGGCTCCAGGGCGATGCGGACTTCAAGGGATTTCAAGCGCACCATCTCGGGGTTGGCCGCCCCCTCAATATTGGCCAGTCCTACATTTTTGACGATAAGGGCCGGCGTCGGCAGGATGGTAATTTCGATATCGCCGTCGATGGACACATCCCGCCCGGTAAGGGACTTGATCCATGCCGCCCCCTCGGCCTTATGATTGTTCCAGTTGATTAAACCCGGACCGAACAGCGCCGCCGCCAAAACGACGACGAAAAGTCCGATAACGGCGAATAAAATCTTTTTCACGAACATGATTCCATAGTTAGCTTACCGGACGGCACGATTATCGACTTCCTTACTGTTCGTCAATGATGCGGTCGTCTTTGTGGCGGTGCAGGAGACCGGCGTAGCGTTTGGTGATTTCAGGCATGCTGCTTTCCCCATGGCCGGAGCGGTCGACATTGAAAACCGCTTTGGGGTAGTTCATCGACTCCTGCGCCGCCCGGATTTCATCGTGGTCCTTGGGAGCGAGAATCTTCGCCGGATCACCCACCGCCACCCAACCGATGGGAACGACGGCGTCGGCTTCGAGGCGCGAGCCGACAATCACCGTTCCGTTGACTCTCACTTCCGAACGGTCGCCGATTACGGCGCCGTTGAAGACGGCGCAGTTGGTGGCCAGAAAGACGCTGTTGCCTATGGTGCATCCGCTGAGATAGGCGTGGGGACCGACCAGCACATTGTCGCCGATGGTCGTCGGGTTCTGGTAAGTTCCGCGCACGACGGCGTTTTCCATGATGATGCAGTCGGCGCCGATGGTTACCGGCCCGCTCTCCGCCGTTATTATCGCTCCGAAGCAAACAGAAGAACCCGCTCCGATAGTGACGTCGCCGCAGATGACGGCGGTGGGAGCGACGTGAACGCCGGGGGCGACCGCCGGTCGGCGGCCGTCATGTTCGATCAACATGGAGAGTCTCCTTGGTTGTTATGGTGACAATACGATGTTTCTCTTTCGGGATAGATGTTCTTTTTTATCCTCTGCCGGTGATTCCCGGAGTTTTTTGAGTCAGCGGCGCATAGGATTGCCGACGGCTGCGCGCCGGTTCGGCGTTGCCGGCGTAGATTTGTTTGGTCGCCTCGACGATGATGACGCCGGCGAAGGTAGAGAACCAGCGTTGCCCGATCTCCTCGAAGGCTCCGGCTGATGACAGCACCATGCGCGAATAGGTGGGCGGCACAAACAGAGCGGAATGGGCGCAGAGCGGCGTAAACATGTTATCACGAAGAGTTCTGGTCAACTGTCCCTTGGCATAGGGCAGGCCGTGGCCGAAAGGGGTGCGCTCCAGACGCGCCCATACCCCGCGCCGATTGGGCGCCACCACCAGCAAACGACCGGAGCCGGACAACACCCGCCATGCCTCGCGCAGCATTTGTCTGGTGTGATCGGCGCACTCAAGGGCATGGACCAGAAGGATGCGGTCCATCGACATATCGGGAAACGGCAACTCGTTCTCGTCGACAAGCGTCGTCAGCCCTCCGCCTTCGCCCGGCCAGTGCAGCACCCCCTGGGGAGCCGGCATGGCCGCCAGCACGCGCCTTGCCTCGGCGCGAAACGGGGTAATGAAGGGCGTGCCGTATCCGATGGCAAGCACGTCAAGGCCGGTCACGTCCGGCCATATGGAGCGGATGCTCCGCCGAATCATCCGCTGCGCCACATGGCCCAGGCCGGAGGCGTAAAAATCGCGAAGGTCAACTGCATCCGTCCACATGCCGCCAGTGTAGCGCACGACGGCGGCAGGATGGTAGCCTATGCCATGACAAATCTTGAAATTCAGCGAATTCCTGTGCTTGGCGATAACTATGTCTACCTGTGCCGTGACCGGCAAACCGGGGCTTGCGCGGCCATTGATCCGTCAATCGCGCCTCCGGTGACGGCGGCGCTGGAGCGCCTGGGGTGGAAGCTTACCCATATTCTCAACACTCACGCCCATCGCGACCATACCGGCGGCAATATGGACCTGAAGCGTTCCACAGGCTGCGCGGTGGTGGGGGGAAAACTTGACGCCGGCGATATTCCCGGTCTCGACATTGCGGTCAATGACGGCGACGCGGTGAAAATCGGCTCGTCAACGGCTCAGGTATTTCATGTGCCGGGCCACACCGCCGGCCATGTCGCCTACTGGTTTGAGGATGACCGCGCCCTGTTTTGCGGCGACACCCTGTTTGCCTTGGGCTGCGGACGGCTGTTCGGCGGAACGCCCTCGCAGATGTGGTCGAGTCTGGCCCGTCTTCGCGCCCTGCCCGATGACGCCGTGGTTTACTGCGCCCATGAATACGCCGTGGCCAACGCCGCGTTTGCCCTTGCCGTTGATCCCCAAAACCAAGCTTTGCGCTGCTACGCCGCGAATATTCGCGCCATGAGGGACGCCGGCCGGCCGCCGCCGCCCTCGACCATGGCCGAGGAGCGCGCCGCCAATCCGTTCCTGCGCGCCGATAATGAAAGTTTCAAGCAGGCCGTCGGCCTCGCCGGCAAGGACGCGGTCGAGACATTCGCCGAAATCCGTCGGCGCAAGGATGGGTTTACTTGAAAAGGTTGGTTATCGTGGTGGTCGGGATCGAGTAATACACCATCGCCGATTCCGTTCCCGGATTGGTGTCGCCGACGCTGGCGTTGGAATAATGGGATACGGCGAGACCGAGGCGGGAGCGGTCGTCAAACCTGTAGGCTACTTCAAGCTGCGAACGGATTTCCATCTCATGGCCGAGATCGAGCTTCTTGTTGCCGCCCCAGTAATAATGAGGGGCGACGCTGGGGGTGACGACCAAACGATTGCCCAGGTACACGTCGAGCAGGATGCCGGCGCCGATAAATCCGCTTCCCGTCGTGGTCCCGGCCCCGGCCAGGAACGGCTTGAAGAAAAAGTACTTCTGGTCGTGCCGGTATTCAAACCTGAACTCGGCGCCTTGATCCTTCTTCCGGTTCCAGTCGAACGCCCCGGCGGCGAAAGAAAAGAAAGCGGGATCGTCGGCGCGTGCCTGCTCACAGGCGAAAAACACCACGGCCACAGCCGTTGCGACCAGATACTTTGTCAACTTTCCCAGCATGGCTCTCTCTAAGACTGCCCTCTAATGATCAGATAGTTGCGGAATTTACGGAAAGTTACAAGAACTTTGCCTTCAGGCATAGACCTTGCCGAAGCGGTTGGCGATGAAATCCTTGAATCCGGCGTTCTCCTGACGCACGAAGCCGGACGCCGGCAACTTCCCTTCATGGTGCAGATCGACCATGGCGCAAATTCCGGCCGCCGTTGTTTTCTGAATGGCGCTCATGCCGGTTTCCTCGGCGTCGCCATAGATTTTCTTGGCATAGTTTTCCTGGGTCAGCAGTCCGTGGCGCTTGCCGACGACGGTGACGAATATCAGAACCACGTCCTGGCGGGTGACGGGAATGCCGTGCTCGATCAGCCCTTTAAAAACATCGCGGTTTTCGCACATCCTGAGGTCGCCGGCCAGCATCTGCACCATGTTCCGGTGTCCGGGATAGCGCACGGTCTTGTAGGTGAGGTTGCGCACGCGCCCTTCCAGGGTCTCGCACAGGGTGCCGATGCCGCCCGACGTGCTGAAGGCCTCGTAGTCAACGCCGTCCAGGGAAAAGTGTTCCAGCCCCTCCAGCGGCAAAAGCTCGCAGCGTTCGCTTTCGTGAATGGCCTCGCACGGATTGCAGTACTCGTTTATCAGGCCGTCGGTGCTCCAGGTCAGATTGTACTGAAGCATGTTGTCGGGGAACTGGGGCAGGGCGCCCACCCTGAGCCTGACGTCATGAGGGTCGTCAAAGCTGTTGACCAGATGGTTGGCGACGATGGAAATGAATCCCGGGGCCAGCCCGCACTGGGGAACGAAGACGTTTTTCGCGCCCTCGGCCAGGGCCGTTATCTTACGCGCCGCGCGCACGTCTTCGGTCAGATCGAAATAATGCGTTTCCTGCGCCTTGGCCGCTTCGGCCACCTGTTCGTTAAGGAAGAAGGGCAGGGCGCTGATCACCGCGTGAGCGGCCTTCACCTGCTTGCCCAGGGCGCGGGCGTCGGTGATATCGAGAACGGTTTGATTGATGTCTCCACGCCCCCGCGCTTCAAGGGCATGGGCGTCGCTGTCCGCCAGGGTGACGCGGTAGTCCCGGCTGTCCGCCAGCATTTTGGCGATGCTGACGCCTATTTTCCCGGCGCCCAGGACAAGGACATCGGTCATCCTAATCTTGCTTTATAAATTTACCGAGATGGAATCGGATGTTTTTCTCAAAAATATTATTGAGGTCGTTCATCATGCTTTCGGTCATCGCATGCCATACTTTCTCGCGATCATTCAAGGTGGCGTCCTCGCGCACCGTGACCGAGCGGCCGGCGGCGGCGTTGGCGAAGCCGAGCTTGGAGCCTTTGTCGTCCACGATTTCCAGCGTCACCTCAATCGACCCGTCATAGCGATCCGACTGTTCAACGTAGAAAGATCCTTCCAGCCCCTTTTTCAGCGGCAGGAGGGTTCTTGTAACCTTGGCGTCTACGATAGTGAACCGCGCCGCGCCCTGCTTGCCCTTGGCGAGCAGACGATCCGTCGCCCACTGTTTAAGAGCGGTTTCGGGCGGCGTGGGAAACTGGTATTCGACATTGGGCAGAGCCAACGGCGACTTGTATTGATGAATTATCTGTACGGCGCCGACGTTCAGGTTAAACGGGGGAAGGTGACTGTAGGTAAGAACGGTGAATTTACGATCCGGCACAGCCGTCTCGCAAGACGCCAGCGATACCGCCATCGCCACCAGGATAAGAAAATTATTGAAGCGTTTGATCATGATGTTCGCATCTTGGCACGTTCACCGGGGACGGTTCAAGTCATCCCATGCACCAGGCGAGGATGCCCTTCTGGGCGTGCAGGCGATTTTCCGCTTCGTCCCACACCACCGAATGGGGGCCGTCGATGACATCGGCTGTTACCTCCTCTCCCCGGTGCGCGGGAAGGCAGTGCATGAACAGCGCGTCTTTCTTGGCCCTATTCATCAACGCGGCGTCCACCTGATAGGGGGCAAGCAGCCTGTGGCGCTTTTCGACATCGCCGTTGCCCATGGAGACCCAGGTATCGGTAACCACGCAGTCGGCGTCTTCGACCGCCGCCCATTTGTCGATGGACATGGTTGCGTCGCCGCCTTCGGCCTTGGCCCATTCCAGTAGACGGGCGGGCGGGCTTAGTTCGTCGGGACAGGCGAGCCGCAGGGAAAAGCCGAAGCGAACCGCCGCATGAATCCATGACGCCGCCATGTTGTTGCCGTCGCCGCACCAGGCGACGGTCTTACCGGCAATGGAGCCTCGGCGTTCCTCGAAAGTCATGATATCGGCCATCAACTGGCAGGGATGGGTGGCGTCGGTCAGTCCGTTGATCACCGGCGCCGTGGCGTGCCGCGCCAGTTCCTCCAGCTTTTTTGGATCGTCGGTGCGGAGCATGATGACGTCCACATAGCGCGACAGCGTCCGCGCCGTGTCGGCAATGGTCTCGCCTTGACCGAGTTGGGTGTCGCGTCCGCTCAACACCACCACCTGGCCTCCCAGTTGCTGCATCCCGACCTCGAAGGAAACGCGAGTGCGGGTCGAGGGCTTCTCGAAGATCATCGCCAGCGTTTTTCCATGAAACGGTTTATTGAGGCCGCTCAGAACCCCGCCGCTTTTGAGGGCCAGGCCCAGGTCCTGAATCTCGCGCAGGGTGGCGGAATCAAGAAGATCCAGGTCGAGGAAGTGCCTGGGCGCCGTCATAACGGCTTCTCCTTCATCTCGGCGCAGCTTTTATCAATGACGGCAACAGCCTCGTCGATATGGCTTCGGTCGATGATCAGGGGCGGCAGCAGCCTCACCACGTTGCCGCCGGCGCCGACCGTCAACAGACCGTTGTTCTGGAGCCTCGCCTTCAGGGCGGCGTTATCCACGCCTTTTTGACATTCAAGCCCGATCATCAGGCCGACGCCCCGCACATCAACAAGAACGTCGGGATGTTTGGCGCGTAATTCATTCAGCCGCCGCCACAGCATCCCGGCGACGGCGTTGACGCCGTCGAGAAAGCCGTCGGCCAGCATCACGTCCAGCACCGCGTTGCCGACCGCCATCGCCAGCGGGTTGCCGCCGTAGGTGGAGCCGTGACTGCCGACGCCCAGCGCCGAGGCCACCTTGCCGACGGCCAGACACGCGGACATGGGAAAGCCGGCGCCGATGCCTTTGGCCAAGGCCATGATGTCCGGGGTCGCCCCCGCCCATTCGTGGGCGAACAGCTTGCCGGTGCGGCCCATGCCGCACTGCACTTCGTCGAAGAACAGCAGCAGGCCGGAATCGTCGGCGATTTTACGCAGGCCTTTCAGGTATTCCGGCGGCGCCGGTTTGATGCCGCCCTCGCCCTGCACAGGCTCGACCAGAATAGCGGCGGTTTCGGGGCCGATGGCGGCGCGTGTCGCGTCGAGATCGGCGAAGGGAACGCGGTCAAAGCCGTCGGCGACCGGATCAAAGCCGGCGAGATGCTTCTGCTGGCCGCCGGCGGCGATCGTCGTCAAGGTTCTGCCGTGAAAGGCGCCTTCGCAGGCAATGACCCGATAGCGATCAGGCTCGCCGTTTTCATCGAAGTATTTACGCACCATCTTGAGGCCGCATTCGACGGCCTCGGAACCGGAATTGGCGAAGAATGCCGAGTCGGCGAAAGTCGCCTCGCACAATCGCTTGGCCAATCGCTCGCCTTCGGGGATTTGGTACAGATTGGAGCAATGCCACAGCTTGCCGGCCTGCGCGGTCAGCGCTTTGACCAGCTTCGGATGGCAATGGCCCAGCGCGTTAACGGCAACCCCGGAAGCAAAGTCCAGAAACTTGCGGCCGTCGGCGGTATACAGATAGGCGCCGTCGCCCCGCTCGAAGGCGAGGTCTGAACGCGCATACGTTTGCATCAATGCTGGGAACACCGTCGCCCTCCTCAAACTGAAAAAGCCGGCGCGAAGCTCCGGCTTCCGGGAAAGCGGACGATTATTCCCATGAAATCCGGGGATGTCAACGACGCGAGAACAGAGCGTGTCGCTACATCACCTCATGCGGCCTCAGCAGCATCAACTCGACGGTGGAAAGTTGGGGGAAGATGGGGGTGGACCATTGATTATAGAGCATGACGGCGCCGCGCTCGATGTCGGGGAAGCCGCCGCGAGTATCGTCGAATTTGCGGATCTCCAGGGTGGTGACCTGTTTGGTGACCGGATTGACGCTTTGCCACATGACCGTCGGATTGTTGCGCCTTTGCGCCGCCAGGGGGGCGATGGAGCGATCCAGGGTTTCAGTCGGCGGGCCGAAGCGGCGGGTATGGTAGGCGACGATCCCCTCAAATGACTCGGTGGGGAACAACGTGTGGAAGCGCGACGCCTTTCCCTCGTCATACCTGACAATGCTTTTCAGGCCCGAATACATGACGGTGCCGACCAGGATGAGCGGCTCGATCTCTTCCGGCCAATCGATGGGTTTGATGCAAAAGGCCACGGTCCCGCTTTTCTTTTCGACGCAGGGTTTTTCGCCGCCCTTGTATTCCTTGGGCAGAATAAGCGGCGATCCCAGCTTCACCGATTGACCGAGAGTCAACTCGACATTATCGAGAAAATTTTTGGGAATGGCGGACGGAGGCGGCTTGACGGGCAGGGGCGTTGAGACATTCGCCGTTTCAACGCCTTTTACCGCCCAGTCCTTTTTTTCGGGGGCGTCTTCTTTGCTTTCCTTGCCTTCCGGCGCCGGTTTCGGGGGCGGGGCTGTTTGCGGGTCTTCGGTGGTCGGCCGTTTGGGTTTGGGCGGAGCGAACAAACTGTTCAACTTCCCCAAAAATCCGGTGGGTTTTTCGGTTTCGGCGACTTTGGCAGGCTCGTCGATTTTAGCGGGCGCTTCCGGCGGCGTCTTCTGAGGGGCGGCTTTGGAAGCTTCCGTTATTTCCGTTGTATCCGGCTGTTTTGGGGCCTCCTTGCTTTCGTCAGGGCGGAAAAAATCGGTCATTTTCTTGAGGAAGCCTTTGGTCGGGGCCGTTTCCTCCGGTTTAACTTCGGGCAAAGGAGGCGTCTCCGGCTCGGAAGGCGGCTTCGTCTTGACGACAAGAATGTCTTCAGGTTCCTGGGGGGATTCGACCGGCTTTGCAGGGGGCGGTTCAGCCGGCATTTCCGGCGTTGACGGCGGCGCCTTGGCCTGATCCGGTTTGAAGAAGTTGCCCATCTTGTCGAGAAAGCCCTTCGAGGGAGCGGCGCTCTCCGCCTCCTTGGTCGCGGCGGCGGGCGGTTCAGCCGGCATTTCCGGCGTTGACGGCGGCGCCTTGGCCTGATCCGACTTGAAGAAGTCGCCCATCTTGTCGAGGAAGCCCTTCGGGGGAGCGGCGCTCTCCGCCTCCTTGGGCGCGGCGGCGGGGGCGTCTGCCGGTTTCTCGGCGGGACGGGAAAGCGGCTCCGCTTCCACTTTCGGAATAACGGGAGGCTCGGGCAGCGGTTCAGCCGGTATTTCCGGCTTCGACATTTCGGCTTGCCTGATGACCGGTTCCGGCGTCGGCGCGGCGGGGGCGGACTTGAAAATATCGGTTACCTTGTTGAGAAATCCCTTCGGGGGGGCGGCATTTTCGGACGGAGCCGCAGGCGACGGAACGTCAAGGGCCTGCGCTTTCAAGGGAATATCTTTCGGGCTATAAACTTTACCGATAATCGGCAAAACGGCGTCCGGCGCTACATATCCCGGATCAAACGGATTCGGCTTATCCGAGGGCCACGTCGGCTGCGGAGCGGGGGCTTCCTCCGCCTGTATCGGTCCCGAATCAACAGGCGCCATAGGAGCAGGGGGGGGAGAAGGAGGGGCCGTATTCGTGGTTACGACCGGCCCCCATTTGCCGCCGGTTTGGGGCGGCGGCGTTTGGCGTGGTTTTTCGGAATCGGCGGCTTTGAAGTTGCGCAGGGACAAGAGGAAATGAGCAACATCAAAGTGTCCCTTGTCAACGGCAACGTCCGCCGGCGTCAATCCCCAGCTATTAACGGCGTTAATGTCGGCGCCGGCGGTAATGCTGGCCTGCACCGCCGGCAAGTCGTTTTGCCGCACCGCTTCGAACAGGGCGCGGGTAGCCTCCTCCGAATCCTGGAGCGGCGATTGCGCCGAGACTTCGCCGACGCCGAGAGCCGGAAGCAAAAACAGCAGGCCCGCCGCCGAAATAACCCGGAGCGGCGCAAAGAACCGGCGTTGAGCAAGCTCTATGAGTAAAATAGTAATGCCCATTTTTATGATCCGAGCGCACAAACAACAATACATATGCATATTATAACAATCTTCGGCATAAGTATGACAAATCCGCCACGCGGAGATGGTATTAGAAAAGTGTAGTAAAGAAATAATGACCATCATGCGGAAATATCGGGAAGCCTGGGTCTGCTTGAGCAGCGATGCGGCTGATTGGGCCAACGTAATGTTGGGTGATGTCAGCGACGGGTTATCTGCGCTGGGCTATAAGACCACCAAGCTGTTTTTCGACGAACGTCCCGGACGCCACAAGCATAATCAGGAATTATTCAATAACAGGGTCAAGACGGAAGAGCCGTTTGTAATCATTGATTTCAACGCCACAACGAATATGAAGCCTGACGCCGGCATCCCCGACGCGGAGATTCCAAAAAGGTTTTCCATCGTCTGCGACAACCCGTGCGATCACCTGGACAAACTCGTCAAAACCTGGGGAAACTCAATACTTGGGATGGTTGATCGCCAGCATCTTGCCGTTCTCGACGCCATCGGGGTGAACCGGCAAAAAGTCTTTTTCCCTCATGGCGGACCGCCTCCCCCGGCGTCTCCATTGCCGATGAAGGATCGCGATATCGATATCCTGTTTTCCGGGCTGGTTTATCCTCATCCGAAATCGGAAACCTGGATCGGCCAAACCGGCAATTTGCCGAAAATATTAAAAACTATCGCCGATGAGGCGGCGGCGAGGGTCATTGAGGAGCGAAAGAGCGTATTCCGATCATTCGCCGACTCATGCGCGGCAAATTCATTCAATCCGGCTGACCTGGACATCAAATCCCTATGCCTGATCAACAGTATGATTGATGTGCAGGCGGTGACGACGCAGCGTCACGAAGTGATTTCCCGGCTGAAAGACATGAATCTCCATATCGTCGGCCGGGTTATAAAGGGAGACGGCGGCCTTGATCTATCCAATGTCACGACACATGGAAGGTTGACCTTCAGCGCCGTCATCGAGTTGATGAAAAGGTCAAAGATCGTACTCAACATTACTCCCAAGTTCAGCGACGGCTCCCATGAAAGAATTTGGTACGGGATGGCCAACGGCGCCGTGATTCTGACCAATTACAGCCACTTCCTGGCGGAAACATTTACCGACGGCGAAAACATATGTTTTCTGCCCGGCGACATCGACCGTCTGGCGGCCGGCGTTTCGGAACTGCTGAAGGACCATAAGAAAGCGGATGAAATGGCGGGGGCCGCCATGCCTGTCTACATAAAGAGCCATACCTGGAAGGAACGGGTAAAGATCATAGACGACGCCTTGAACGCCGCTGATCCTGATTAGAGCATTATCCGACCAGGGATATTGGTAGGCGCGCCGGGAATCGAACCCGGGACCATCCACTTAAAAGGCGGATGCTCTACCGCTGAGCTACGCGCCCTGAATTAGGGTTCCGGGAAAATATGCGCCTAAACTCGACGGGTCAAGACGCAGGAATATAAATACCGTCTTTCAGGATTTAAACTCCACCTCGTTTTTCTTGACCTGATCCTGGCTGACCACCCGATTGCGCCCCAGACGTTTGGCCGCGTACAAAGCGCCGTCGGCGCGGCTGATCAACTGGGCAAGGGGTTCGCCGTAGTCAAACTTTCCGGCGCCGATAGAGACGGTAATCTGCCCCAGGTTTTCGTCGGTGGTCTTGTTGACCACCTTTTTGTTGCTGATGCGCTGGCGAATGGTTTCGGCAACCTGCAATGAGTCTTTAAGAGAAGTAGCCGGCAGAATGACGCTGAATTCCTCGCCGCCGTAGCGGGCCGCCGTATCCTGTCCCTTGATGCACGAGGTCAGCGTCGAAGCCAGCAGCTTGAGAACCTGATCGCCGACCTGATGACCATGGGTGTCGTTGAACTTCTTGAAGAAGTCGATGTCGAGCATCAGCAAACACATCTCCGAACCCTTTTCCATGGCCTCCATGGCGGCGCGGCGCAACTCGGTGTCAAACAGCTTGCGGTTGGGAATGCCGGTCAGGCCGTCGGTCATCGCCTCGTGACGCATGTCCTCCAGGTCTTCCTTGAGCTGGTTGACCTCCCTGGACGAGGCGTTGAACTTGTCTTCCAGGGATTTATTGCGCTTCTCCATCTCACGGGTGGCCGACAGCGCCTTGGCGATGATCAGTTTGATTTCCGGCCCGCCGCCGGCGTCCATCGCGCCGCTGACCGTAGCCAGGGTTTTTCCATAGGTGGCGGCATTGTCGCCGGCCGCGCCCAGGTATTGGAGAATGGAATTTAATTCCGCCTCGATTTTATTGGTGGCCTCGTTAAGGATGGCGCCTTCCTTATCATAGGTGAAAAATTTCTCGAAAAGCTCGGCGTTGCGTTTCTCCGTGAAGTCCTGATTGTTGCCGAGCAGAATTTCCAGAGTGCGCGTAAGGTCAGGATATTTGCCCGAAAAATAGTGGAACCAGACGGCGAAATTATTGGGATTCTGGGCGATGCCCTTCTTCCCCATCAACGTCAGCGCGGCTTGAGCATATTCGGCTGCCTGCTCAAAAGATTCCGGGTATTCCACGGTATTTTCCTGAATTTGTTAACCCGTCAAAACGAATTACGGAGCATACTCATCCGCCGGCCGAAGTCTAAAGAAAAATAAGCTATAATCTCTTAATATTCGTAGCGTCTCGTCAGCAAGCCGTCATAAATTCGTCCGTATTTTTATCCGCGCCATTGATGGCGAGACGCGCTGCTGATAGCTTGCCGGTATTATAGATTGAAGGCGCCTTACCGATGCCCCGTTCGCTGGCGATCATTGTCTTCCTGATTATCGTGGTCATGGCCATCCATGGGGCCGTGCTTAACAGGCATCAGGTGGGGTTGCAGGACGAGTTTGCGGAGCAGGACAGGCAAGCGGCTGAAAAGGCCGTGCGGGCCAAGGCGCTTGCTTCGCAGGCGACGGGGCAATTGACGGGCGCGGAAATTGTTTCTTTCGGCGGCGCCGGTTCCCGGCAAGGCAACAGCTATGCGTCTCTTGGGGCGACGGTCGCCGGCGGCCCGGAGTTGGGGTCTCTTTTTTTAACCCTTTACGACGCCGATGTCGGCGCCGTCGCCCTCACCGCCATATTGTCCTCGGACGGGGAGGTGTCGGATAACAGCCGTTCATATCCGGTCATCCCCCTGCTCGTCCTGGCTCGTGACGGCAAGGGCGCATTTAAGGCCGTCGGCGGCGACAACGTGATCAGGTCTCCCCTGTTCAGAGTGGACGGGACATCAATCCTGAAGGTGGCTCTCGGCGTAGCTTATGCGGCAAGCGGCGATAACGCTTTCGCCGACGGGGTGGCGGGAGCGGCCCAAGACTTGCGTAGTTCCTTTGACGGCAACGGATTGTGGGCGCCGGAAAGCAAGGCGGCGGCGAGTTCCATGGCCTACGCCCAAAAATTGACTGAAGGCCGGATCAAATGGCTCCCCGATGTTGTTCCGTTGAGCATCGACATGAAAGACGTCGATAGCGGCCTGGGTCGGAAGGTGATTTTCAAGGATGTCTCGGGGACCGCCGTCGGCGAGGCTGTTTTCACCATTTCCGCCAGGCCGCCCTTGGTCGCCGCCGCCGCGAACGCCGGACAGGCTCTCGCCGCCCCTGTCGGCGAGGGGATGACCATCGGCGGATATTTCAATGACAACCCTGATTCTTTGACGCGCCTGCTTCTCGCCAAGCCGGCGGACCTGGGCGCCGCATGTCGGGATATGCGACGGGAACTCGGCGACAAGGTGGGTCTCGGCAATGACGACGCCGATAGAGTGCTGCATTCGCTGCTTTCCGTTCATGGACTTTTTGCCGCCGCGCAAGATGCCGGGGACTGTCTCGGCAAAAACGCAGCCGCCGCGCCGCCGCCCTTCGCCGATATTGCCGAGATGAATGCCGGCCTCGGCGTTCTGGGCGCCGGCGCCCGTTCCGCCGGGCCGGAAAAAACAACGGCAAAGATCGCGGCCTTGTTCGCCGACTCGGTGGCTATCTATGACTCCTCAATGGTGTGGCTGGGAGGGACGCCGGTTATTCCCGCCGCGACTCCCGGCGAGGCGGCCGACCGGGTGATGAGCCTCCCCGTTGCTCATTATGCCTGTTTCAGCGGGGGCGGCGGATTGCCCGGCGCTCGCCGCGCAATGCTTGTCCGGCTTGAGAACGATCCGGCCTTGTGGGTATTGGACGCAGCCTTTGACGGTGACGGAAAGGTGGCGGGCATGAAGCTGGCTCAGGCCGGTCAGCGCGATTTCTGTCGCGCCGCAGGTAAACAAAAAACCGGCGACAAGGCCTGTTATTTCGCCGGCCCCGGCAAAAAATATCCGGGCGTCGATCCGGAAAAGTGCTGAAAGGTCTTTGCCGCCGGATATTTTCAGGTGCTATAAACCGGGCGCGTGATTCCTTCGGCTGAATAAAGCCCCTTTTCATGACCATGCCTACCTCAAGAGAATCAAATAAAGCCGGTTCCGGCTTGGCGGACGCATCGAAATTGCCGACGCCTGAAATATCGGTCGTGGTGCCGGTGCGCAACGAGGCGGAGAACATCGCCCCTCTGATTGCCGAGATTCGCCGGGCGCTGAACGGCGGCGCGCCCTTTGAAATCGTCTATGTGGATGACGGCAGTAACGACGCTACGCCGGAAAGGCTGCGCGAGGCCATCGCCGGCAATCCGTGCCTCCGCGTCGTGCGCCACCGCAAAAGCTGCGGCCAGAGCGCCGCCATCGCCACCGGCGTCAGGACGGCGCGGGCCGCCGCCATCGTCACCCTTGACGGCGACGGACAGAACGATCCCGCCGATATTCCCAGGCTTCTGTCGGTATTCAACAAAGCCGGCGACAAGGATATGCTGCTGGTCGCCGGTTTCAGGGAGAAACGCAAGGATAGTCCGGTCAAGCGGGTCTCGTCCGTAATCGCCAACCGGGTGCGTTCCGCAATGCTCGGCGACGACACCCCGGATACGGGCTGCGGGCTTAAGGCGTTCAGCCGTTCCGCTTTTCTCGACATGCCGCGTTTTGATCACATGCACCGCTTCCTCCCGGCGTTGATGTTAAGGAGAGGCGGAGCGGTGGTCTCGATCGTCGTCAATCACCGGGCGCGTCAACGCGGAACTTCCAATTACGGAGTGCTGGACAGGCTGTGGGTAGGGATTGTCGATTTGTTCGGCGTTATCTGGCTGAGACGGCGCGCCGTCATCCCGGAAATAGAACAAAGCGAAGAGCCGGAAAGATGAATCTTAACGCCTTGTTTCGCGGCCTGATTATGATCGCCTCGCTGGTAGCCTTCGGCTTTCTTCTCAAAACGGCTCATTTGGACAAGGCCTGGATTGACGCCGAAATACGCGGCCACGGCGCCTATGGCGATCTGCTTTTTATTGCCGTCGGCGTATTGTTCACCGGCTTCGGGCTTCCCCGGCAGATTATCGGGTTTCTCGGCGGTTATGCCTTCGGATTCGCCTATGGGACGGCGCTCGCCATGCTGGCGTCGGTAATCAGTTGCGTGGCCTCTTTCTTCTACGCCAGACTGCTCGGACGCGAATTCGTGGCGTCCAGGTTCCCGGCGAAGATCAGGAGCGTGGACGACTTCCTGCATGACAATCCCCTGGCGATGGCCTTGTTGATCCGCCTGTTGCCGGTAGGCAATAATCTGGTCGTCAATCTGGCCGCCGGGGTGTCCGGCGTCAGGGCGATTCCTTTCTTCCTCGGCTCGGCCATCGGCTATATTCCGCAAACCATAGTGTTCGCCCTGGCCGGCAGCGGCATGGACCTTGACCCGGAGTTGCGGATCAGCCTGAGCGTCGCCCTGTTTGTTCTTTCCGGGATAATCGGCGTTCACCTTTATCGAAAACACCGCCACGGCAAGACCTTCGATAAAGATATCGAAACGAAGCTGGGAGAAGAGCGGTGAGGGGATGAACATGCGCGATTGGCCCTCGTATCTGTGGACCGCGTTGTGGGCGCTGACGGTGGCCGTCGCCCTGGTGACGCGCCCCCTGCTGCCGGTTGACGAGACCCGCTATCTCGCCGTCGCCTGGGAAATGTGGCTGAAGTCCGAATTTCTGGTTCCCTATCTCAACGGCGAACCGTACAGCCACAAGCCGCCGCTTTTGTTCTGGTTGATTCACCTGGGCTGGGCGGCGTTCGGCGTCAACGAATGGTGGCCTCGGCTGGCGGCGCCGTTTTTCGGCCTGGGCAGCCTGTTTCTCACCGCGCGCATGGCGCGGCGGCTGTGGCCGGATATCGGCGGGTCGGCTCTGACGGCGCCGCTGATTCTTTCCGGCTGCCTGTTTTGGTCGCTGTTCGCCACATTGACCATGTTCGATCTGATTCTCGCCTTTTGCGCCCTGGTCGGACTCCTGGGGGTGCTCAGGGCCTGGCGCGGCGATTATTTCAAGGGCTTTGCCGCGCTCGGCGTCGGCATCGGCGTCGGCATGCTGGCCAAGGGTCCGGCCATTCTGCCGCATGTGTTGCCGGCGGCGCTGCTGGCGCCGCTGTGGGGAGAATATCTGGCCGGCGGGCATAAGGCGGACTGGAAACGATGGTATATGGGTGTGGCGGCGGCGCTGGCGCTGGGCGTCGCCATCGCCCTGGCCTGGGCCGTCCCCGCCGCCGTCAGAGGCGGCGAGGACTACGCCGACGCCATCTTCTGGGGACAGTCGGCAGGAAGGATGGTTCATTCTTTCGCCCACGGGCGTTCCTGGTGGTGGTATCTGGCGGTGCTGTCGCCGCTGATATTGCCCTGGATTGTCTGGCCCGCCCTGTGGAGAGCGGCGCGGGGTTCGCGCGCAGCCATGAACGACGGCGGAGTCAGGTTCTGCCTGTCCTGGTTTCTGCCGGCCTTCCTGACGTTTTCCCTGATCAGCGGCAAACAACTTCATTACCTGCTGCCCGTCTTCCCGGCGCTGGCGTTGATTTTCGCGTTCCTTCTTTCAAAAAGTGACCCGGCCGGAAAAGAGCGACAAATTGATCGAATGGTCCCCGGCTTGTTCTTCGTCTTTTGCGGAGTCGTTATATTCATCCTGCCGTTTATCGGCGGGGCCGTCAGGCTGCCCCAGGGAACGGCGGATATGCTTGGCGAGTGGGGACTGCCGGTTTTGGCCGCCGGGACGGTCGCCGCCATGATCCCCGCCTCCTCGATAAGGGCAAGGGCGGCGGCGCTGTCTGCGCTTTCCACCGCGCTTGTCGTCTCTTTGCACATGAGCGCCAAGCCGGTTTTTGCCGCCGCCTATGATCTGAAGCCGATGTCGCTGCGCCTGAATGAGTGGGAGCGTCAGGGATATGCGCTGGCCTTCTTCGGCGTGTATCACGGCCAGTTTCATTTCCTCGGCCGCCTGGAAAAACGCATGGAGCCGATAGGCGTCATCGCCGACGACGAAGCCAGGTGGATGCAGGCGTTCGACAAAGGAAAGGTGGTCACCTACTACGAAAAAGTTCCGACCATCGCTACGCCCGACCTTGTCTTGCCGTTCCGCAACGGCTTCTACGTCGTTTGGGACAAGAAGACCGTCATAGAGCATCCCGGCCTCGCCCGGCGAAGCTGATTCAGATTTCAGTTTAGATTTCGCTTTCTTGACCGGCGGCGAAGCAAGGTCTAAGTTCCCCCCCTTCTTCGCTATCAGGGTGAGGTTTTTTGTTGCGGCGCCCCGCATTTGTTAATTAGTTTCGGCGCGGTGGCGGAGTGGCTACGCAGCGGCCTGCAAAGCCGTGTACACCGGTTCGACTCCGGTCCGCGCCTCCAGCCTTTAATCCGGCGTAGTTCAGTTGGTAGAACGGTGGACTGTTAATCCATATGTCGTAGGTTCGAGTCCTACCGCCGGAGCCAGTTAAATCAAGGGGTTAGACGGAAACGTCTAGCCCCTTTTTCTTGCTGTGCTGAAAATATTCCCCTCCTTGGTAAGGAGGGGAAAAAAATCCTCCCCTTATGAAGGCTATCGTATTCACACATCTTCGATTTTGATTCGAAATGGAACCCCTGATGGCCTTTTTCGATTCTTTTTGGAATGTGTGGCGCATGAGCGGCGCAAGAATCG
>MIAA01000006.1 GCA_001830425.1 Rhodospirillales bacterium RIFCSPLOWO2_02_FULL_58_16 | reverse complement strand
CAGCCGAAAAAATACGATTTCTTGCAAATCCGACTACGTCAAATCGCTAAAACCGCCCGGCAAATCAAGGGCGTTCGGAGTTTTTAACAGGGGACTTGGTAAGGAGGGGAAAGTGCCGAGGCCGCTATGGGTCAATAATTATTGCCGCTGGTATTACAGCTTGGCGATGTCGGCGACGAATCTGGCGAAGATTTGACTCAGAGCCTTGTCGATGGCGGCGACGGCGGCGGCCACGGTGTTTGAATCGGCGTCGGCGCCGATGCCGTAAGTTTCGAGAATCAGCAGTTTGCCGGAAGCGGTTTCCGTCAGCGCCATTTCAAGCTCGACCATGGCCCTGGGCTTGTCGCCGACTATCTTTTCCAGGCGCTTGATCTTGCCGGTGATCACATATTTGGGATCAGCGCGTATTTCATGAGTAACCACCTTGGGAGCGACATTGGCGGCGCGCAGGTAAGCGATTAACTGATCGCGCACCATGATCTTAGGCGGCTCGGCCCAGAAGTGATAATGGTATTCCTTCAACTCGTTGGGCTTTGACGCTTCGCTGTGAATGACGTTGCGCCCATCGACCAGGCCGTCGGCGGAAAGCTCCACCTCCACCGTTCCTTGCAGCAAGGGCGCGCTGAAAGGAGCCTCGGGCATGGAAGCCCGCAGACGATAGAAATAGTCCGTCGGCACCTCGGGTTGGGCGCACGCCGCCGCCGCGACAAGAAGGACGACGGCTAAAATCAAATTCTTCAATCCGTTTTTCCCTTGCGAAATCATTTAACGGTCGCCTCGTCCTTGGGCGGGACGCCGCCCAGCAGCAGACCGGGATTTTGCCGTATTTGCCGACTGAATTCATACATGTTTCTGGCGGCGCCTTCCATATTCTGGTTCACCGAGTCGATATGACGGGCCACCGAGTCCACTACATGACGTAAATCGGTAAGCGATTTTTTGATATCCGACTTGTTTTCGACGACCGTGGAATTTATGGACAGAAGCAGATCGTCCACCGCGCCCCGCGTTTTGCCGAGATCGCCGGAAAGCCTGGCGAAGTTTTCAGAGGCGGCGTTCATGTTGGTCAGCAAGGCTTCCATCTTCACCCGGTTATCCGTTGACAGGAAGGCGCTCAACTCGTCGCTGCTGCTGTTCATCTTGCCGGAGAAACTCTCGATATCGGCGGCGATCTTCGGCAGCCGTTGCGACATTTCCCGGGCCAGAGAACTGAGTTCCTTCAACAACACCTCGGCGTTTCCTTCCATCAGGCCGCCGAAAGACTCGGTGGTCTTTCTGACGCTTTCAAGCAGCGGCCTGAGACTGTTTTCGGCCAACTCGGTGATCTGGCCGGCGACGGAGGACATGACGGCGAACAGATTTGCCGCTTCCCTGCCGGCGATGATGTCGCCCGGTTTCAGGGCTTGCTTGCTGACTCCGGCATGGATGCTCAACGTGATGGCGGAAAGCAGGCCGGGAGCGGCGATTTCGGAGATGCTGTCATCGGGGATGCGCCAGCCCTTCTTGACGTTAAAGTCAACGCGAAAGCGCATGCCGCCATCCTCGACGACGGGAGTAACCTCCTCCACCTGACCTATAGGAAAGCCTTCGTATAATACCTGGGTGCCGAACTTGACGCCGGTGACGTTCTTGTAGATCACATAGTAGGCGTCGGTGGCGATGGTCCTGCCCGACAGCATGGCGATGGAATACACCAGCCCCACCAGCATGATCAGGACAAAACAGCCGACGACCAGATAGTTGATTTTATCATTCTTCATGGAGCGGCCCCCCTGCCCTCTTTTTCGCCGGTAAGTCTTCTCAAATATTCGTCGGGATCAAGTATTTCTTCTTCGGTGCTGCGACTCAGCAAATTCTGTATGCGTTCATTTTTGCTTGCCTTCAACTCGGCGACGGCGCCGACAAAGAGAATATCGCCTTTATCCAGAACAGTTATGCGATCAGCAATCTTGAAAGCGCTTTCCAGCTCGTGAGTGACCACCACGATGCTCATGCCCATGGCGTCGCGCATACGCAAAATCAGATCGTCCAGCGCCGAAGCCACCACCGGATCGAGGCCGGCCGACGGCTCGTCACAGAACAGCACCTTGGGGTCCATGATGATGGCGCGGGCGAAGGCGGCGCGTTTTATCATGCCGCCCGACAGCTCCGACGGCATCAAATTCTCGAAGCCGGCCAGGTCCACCACTTCCAGCTTCATCCGCGCCATGATTTCCATGGTCATCCGGTTCAGTTCGGTGTGTTCGCGCAGCGGCAGCATTATATTCTCGCCCACCGTCATCGAACTGAACAAGGCGCCGCCCTGAAAAGCGACGCCGATCTTCTTGCGCAGTTCAAACATCTCCGCAACGCTGAGCGAGCCGACATCGACGCCCAGCAGATGAATGGAGCCGGAAGTGGGCTTCTCCAGCGCCATCAGGTGGCGCAGGAAGGTGCTCTTGCCCGAACCGCTGCCCCCCATGATAACCATGATCTCGCCCTCATGGATGTCCAGGTTGATGCCGTTCAGAATTCGGCGCGTCCCCCAATGGGCGACCAGATTCCTGACCTGGATCACCGGAGTGCGCCGGGCGTTTTCCGCAGACGCGCCCATTACTGAATCGCCACGAAGGCGAATATCATGTCGGTGATCACGATAGCGATAATCGCCTGCACCACGGCCCGCGTCGTCACCTTGCCCACGCCCTCGGCGCCGCCTTTGACCAGGGCGCCGTTGGTGATGCCGATAACGGCGATAAGGACGGCAAAGATAACGCTTTTGCCCAAGCCGTGGATCAGATCGTCAATCGACAGAATATCGATGGTCTGATCCACATAGGCGGCCATGCTGATGCCCAGATCAATGTTCACATACAGCCCCGCCGCGTACAGGCCGATAAAGTTGTTAAACAGGGTAAGGGAAGGAACCATGATCACCATGGCCAGCAGCGCCGGAACCACCAGATAACGCACCGGGTTGATCCCCATGACGTTAAGGGCGTCAATCTCCTGGTTGATGGTCATGGTGCCGAGCTTGGCGGCCAGCGCCGAACCGGAACGACCGGCGACCAGGATGCCGGTGATCAGGGGCGCGAACTCCCGCGTGACCGAAAGAGCGATGCCGAAAACCACCCGCGATTCCGCGCCGAAAATCCGCAGCGAGTAAATACCCTGGATGGCCAGCATAACGCCGATGGTGCTTCCCATCAGAGCGATAATAGGAATGGCGAAAATGCCGATCTCCATCATCTGGGCGAATATCGCGTTGACGCGCACCGGCTGACGCATGCGCGGCCCCATGAACAGCCAGTATACGCTTTCGCCGAACAGCGCCCCGTAGGTCCCAAGCTCCTCAATGGCGGCAACGGTAGTCCGCCCCAATTTCTCGATGAAGCGGGCCGTAAAATTCCAGGCTTTGCTGAGAGTTATGGACATTCGTCAGGAGTTTGCCGCCAGACCGTCTTTGATGGTTTTGTGGATGGTGAATATCTTGTCCAGACGCGCCAGATGAAGAACGCGCAATGCTCCTTCGCTTACATGGGCAAGGGCGAAATCGAGGCCTTTCTTGCGCGTGCTTTGCAGCGCCTCGACCAATGACGCAACGCCGGAACTGTCGATATAGCCGACTTCCGACAGATCAACCAGGATCGGATGGCCTTTTTTCACGCACTCCATAAGTATCTTGCGCGCCGCCGGCGAACTTTCCAGATCAACATCGCCCTTGAGGCAAACGATGGTTGTGTTGTTTTCTTCCCTGATTTCATGTTTCATTGCGGATACTCACGTTAATCGTTTTACCATCTTCAAAAGGTTACCGCCATCAACCGGCGGCGGCAAGAAAACTACTTCATCCATGATCTCGCGGATGAGATGGGTGCCGAGGCCTCCCGGACGCACGTCGCTCAATTTTCGCGGCTTGACCCTGGAAACATCAATTACATCGGCGAAATCCCTGAGCAAAATAGTTATTTCATTTCCGCTACGGCGAATTTGCAGGATGATATCTCCGTCCGTCCGCCCTTTATAGGCATGGCGAATGACATTTTGACAGGCTTCATCGACGGCGAGAACAATATCCTTGGCCGTTTTTGAGTCATAGCCGTACAATTCAGCCGCCGCCAGGACCAAAGAACGAACCAGCTTCAGGCGATTGGGGTTGGAGGGGAATTTGAGTTTAAGCAGGCGTTCGCCGTCATAGTTTTCCGAGGGGATTATCTCGACGCCGGCGTGCATCTCGGAAAAACCATGTTGAGGATTATCCTCAATGACCAGAAGCGTCAGGTCGTCGCGCAACGCGCGTCCGCCGCAGTCAATGCGGGAGACGATCGCTTCCAGGCGTTCAGGCGCCGTAAGCATGCCGTTATCGGCAATGAATTTTTTCAGGCCGTCGACCTGAAACTCGCTTCCATCCTCAAGATAGCCCTCGGTCACTCCGTCGGTGAACACATAGAGAGCGCCGCCGTCAAGGTTCAGTTCCACCTCAGGAAACCCGTCTTCCCCCGCCGGCGGGAGCAAAATTCCAAGCGGCGGCGCCTCCGCCGGCAACGCCGTGAAATTGCCGTCGCGGTCGTGATAAAGCGGCGGCTCGTGACCGGCGTTGGCGAGGCGGACAATGCCGGTCTTGGGATCGAAAACGCCGCCGACCATGGTCACGAACATGCCGCGAGTGGCGGTCTCGCAGATTTCGGCGTTGATCTTGGCGAGCAGCCGTCCCGGCTCGTGAATGGTCTTGCCCAGGCAACGGAACAGGCTGGCCGTCTTCGCCATCATAAGGGCGGCGTTCATGCCTTTTCCGGAAACGTCGGCAAGATTGAAGCAGATGCGTCCGTCTTCCAGCGGAAAAAAGTCATAGAAATCGCCGGAAACCATGCGCGCCGGGCGGTTGACGCCATGCACGGGAAAAGTCTCGTCGCGGTTCTCGGGCAGAAGGCTGCGCTGGATTTCCGCCGCCAGTTCCAGTTCGCGTTTCATCCTTTCCTGTTCGACCAGGGCCTTGGCCATGCGGGCGTTGAGAACGGCCAGGGCCGCCGATGAACTCAAGGCGTGGAGAAGATGCAGATCGGCATCGCTGAACAGGCCGTCGCCGTCCACCTTGTTGACCAGTTCGATGGCGCCGATACGCTGGTTCTGAACGCGCATCGGCGCGCACAGGATGGAGCGGGTGGTAAAGCCCGTCTTCTCATCAACCGACTTGTCGAAGTTGGGGTCTTGGGAAACATCGCGGACGATCTCGGCGACGTTGTTCTGCACACAGCGCCCGACGATGCCCTCGCCGCTGTTAAGGGTCAGGCCGGTTATCTCGGTTGCGCCGGAACAGGCGTGGCAGCGCAGGACGGCGCCGGTTTCATCAAGCAAAAACAAGGCGCCGCCGACGGCGTTCAGATGCCGGGTGATATGCGCCAGAGCCTTTTTAAGCGTGTCCTCGATATCGAGGGAGGCGGCAAAATTCTGCCCCATAAGAGCCAGCAGCTCAAAATGGTCGGCAATATGCTCCCCGTCCCCGACCACGGGAGATTCCCCGGTTGTCTGCGTATCCATGGCGACAATATGCTATGAAAAGGACGCCTTGGGCAACCAAAGGAAATTTTCGATACCATACTTAATTCCAGACGCGGACTTGTTTACTTCGTCGCTTATGTCTAGTCGAAGGTTAACGGACGGGATTGAAAAAACAGCTTTGAATTTCCCTTAGTTGCTTAACGCATCCGTTTTGGGGCATATTGTCGCCTTGGCCGACGGCCCCCGCGAAGTCTGCGGCGGAAGTCCAAGACGTTCAAAACCAAGCCCCGCCGCTCTGCCACGGCTTGCCCTCGGCTTTTGTTGAAATTTTTGGGGAAAGTCCTGTCACAAATAGTTCTTGAAATAATATTCTCGAGTCACTACCACGAAAACGAGTCTCGATAAGGAGCAGAGCATGGGACAATTAAATCGCATTACCCAACAGCCCGATGTGATGGGCGGAAAGGCGTGCATCCGTGGAATGCGCGTTACGGTCGGCATGGTCGTGGGACAAATCGGCGCGGAGCACAGTGTCGATGAAATCCTTACCGACTACCCCTACCTTGAGCGTGAAGATATCATGCAGGCGCTTCGCTACGCCGCATGGCGAGCGGAAGAACGCGAGGTCATGCTGGACATTGCGTGAAGTTGCTCGTTGATATGAACCTTTCGCCGCGCCGGGTCGAATTGCCGGCCGACTCCGGCATTGAGACCGCGCACCGGTCAAGGCTTGGGGCGAAGAATGCGCCGGACTCGGAAATCATGACCTACGCCGGCGCGAACGGCTATGTGGTGTTCACTCACGATCTGGACTTCGGCGCGATCCTCGCCGCGAGCCACGGCGAGAAGCCCGGCGTCGTGCAAGTCCGCGCCGACGATGTCAACCCGGACATGATCGGGAAGCAGGTCGTTGTCGCCCTGCGGCAGATGGCATCTGAGCTGGAAGAAGGCGCGTTGCTCACCGTTGATCCGAACCGCACGCGCTTGCGTGTGCTTCCTTTGCGCCCCAAGGAATCATGGTGATCTGCAAACCGCAAATTCATCGCAATAACGCATAGTCCGCACGTTATGCACTGGTGAGTCCATCACAAAGGCAGGGCCGAATGTTATTGCCCGACATGTATGTCTCGCGATAGGACCGCATAAATTCAACCTGATGCATCACCAAATTCAAAATGCTTTTCCCAATGGCGTTAATTAATCTTAGGCTTGATATAGCCACAGTGTAATGGTTAGCTGTTGAATGAACAAAGAATCCACGGTCTCCGGCGGCGATCATAGCGCCATCGCCTACAACGAAGAAGTCATTAAAAAGTTCGTTATTGCCGCTGTTTGCTGGGCGCTGGTCGGTTTCATGGCCGGGGATTTCATCGCCTTGCAACTGGCCTTCCCGGCGCTGAACCTGGACCTGGAATGGACCACGTTCGGGCGTCTGCGCCCGGTGCATACATCGGCGGTTATCTTCGCCTTCGGCGGCAATGTCCTGCTCGGCACCTCGCTGTATGTGGTGCAGCGAACCAGCCGGACGACGCTTTTCGGCGGGCCGGGCGTCGCCGACTTTATCTTCTGGGGCTACCAGATTTTCATCGTGCTCGCCGCCTCCGGGTATGTGCTGGGCATCACCCAAAGCAAAGAATACGCCGAGCCGGAGTGGTATGTTGACCTGTGGCTGACGATCATCTGGGTGCTGTACCTGGTCGTCTTCGTCGGCACCATCGTCAGGCGCAGGGAACCCCATATCTATGTGGCCAACTGGTTCTATCTGGCCTTCATCATCACTATCGCCATGCTGCATATCGTCAACAACCTTGCGGCACCAGTGTCATGGACCGGGACCAAGAGCTACATAGTGTCCGCCGGGGTGCGCGACGCCATGATCCAGTGGTGGTACGGACACAACGCCGTCGGCTTTTTCCTCACCGCCGGCTTCCTGGGCATGATGTACTATTTCATCCCCAAACAGGCGGAGCGTCCGGTCTACTCATACCGGCTCTCCATCATCCACTTCTGGGCGGTAATTTTCCTTTATATATGGGCCGGTCCCCATCATCTCCATTACACGGCGTTGCCTGATTGGACGCAGACGCTGGGCATGACCTTCTCGATCATGCTGTGGATGCCGTCGTGGGGCGGCATGATCAACGGCTTCATGACGCTGTCGGGGGCCTGGGACAAGCTGCGCACCGACCCGGTGCTGCGCTTCCTGGTGACCTCGGTCGCCTTCTACGGCATGAGCACCTTCGAGGGGCCGATGATGGCGATCAAGGCGGTCAACAGCCTCAGCCATTATACCGACTGGACGGTAGGCCACGTCCACGCCGGGGCGCTGGGCTGGAACGCCTTTATCAGCTTCGGGGCGCTGTACTACATGGTCCCGAAATTATGGAAGCGCGAGCGCCTGTATTCGATCAGGCTGGTGACGCTTCATTTTTGGATCGCCACCCTGGGAATAGTGCTCTACATCACTTCCATGTGGATTTCCGGCATCATGCAGGGACTGATGTGGCGGGCCTATGACGAACTGGGCTTTCTCCAGTATTCGTTCATCGAGTCCGTTTCGGCGATGCACCCTTACTATGTGATCCGGGCTGCCGGCGGATTCCTGTTCGTCATCGGCGGCTTTATCATGGCCTATAACCTGTGGCGGACGATTCGCGGCGACATCCGCGATGAGGTCGCCTATGAGGCGGCGCCCCACGCCGTTCATCAGCAAGGCGGCGCCGCATGAAACACGAACTGCTGGAAAAGAACGTCATCCTTCTGGCTATTTGCATTCTGGTCACGGTGTCGATCGGCGGACTGGTGCAGATCGTGCCGCTCTACACCATCGAAAACACCATTGAAAAAGTGGACGGCATGCGCCCCTACGCGCCGCTGGAGCTGGCCGGCGCCAATATCTATATCCGCGAGGGCTGCTATCTGTGCCATAGCCAGATGATCCGCCCCTTCCGCGACGAAGCGGAACGCTATGGACATTACAGTCTGGCCGCCGAAAGCATGTACGACCACCCCTTCCAGTGGGGATCAAAACGCACCGGGCCGGATCTGGCGCGGATCGGCGGCAAGTACTCTAATGATTGGCATGCCGCCCACCTGATCAACCCGCGCAACGTTGTTCCGGAATCCGTCATGCCGCCCTATGCCTTCCTGGCGAGGAAGGAGCTTGCCTTTAACGATGTCGCCGAGCACCTGAAGACATTGCGCGCCGTCGGCGTCCCCTATACGGACCAACAGATCGACGAGGCCGCCCATGACCTGAAAGCCCAGGCCGGCGGCGACGAGGACGGCGCAAAAGAGCTTATGGCGCGTTATCCCAAGGCGCCCATCGGCGACTTCGACGGCGATCCGACGCGGCTGACCGAGTTGGACGCCGTCATCGCCTACCTGCAAATGCGGGGCGTCCTGATTGATTTCACCACTTTCGATCCCGAACAGGCGAAGCGTTAGGAACATGGAATCCGTATATCAATTCATCGGAACGGCGTGGGTATTCTGGATGATGGCCGTCTTCTTCGGAATTGTCTTCTGGGCCTTGCGCCCTAAGAACAGGAAGCGCTTCGAGGACGCGGGGATGATCCCGTTCAGAGACCATTTGAACGGAGGCGCCGGTCATGGCGGAAACTGAAAAGGACGCCTTGACGGGAAAGACTATTTCCCGCCTTGAAAGCGAAATCGACCTGCTCACGAATACCGCACCCGCCTGATCATGCCGACGCCACCCGATCAACCGAAGATTTACCACATCGTTCATATGGATAGGCTCGCTTCGATCATTGGCGACGGATTCTTGTGGTCCGACGCGGAGATGACCCGGCGCACCGAACTGGGGACCTCTATCGGTATGCTCAATATCAAACAGCGGCGCCTCACTTTGCCGGTCGATTGCCATAAAGATACCTATGTCGGAGAGTATGTCCCGTTCTACTTTTGTGGTCGCTCCGTCATGCTCTACCTGATATACAGAGGAAACCATTCTGAATTAAGCTATCGGGATGGGCAGGAGCCGATCATTCACATGGAGGCCGATCTGCACAGCGTAGTTGCGTGGTTAAAGGGTGAAAACAAGCGATGGGCGTTCTCGTTGTCCAATGCCGGAGCCAATTATACCCAGTTCCGCTGCGATCTGGCGTGTCTGGGTGAAGTGAACTGGCCTGCTATTGCGGCTACGGATTTCCGCAAGGCGGACATCAAGGAAGGGAAACAGGCTGAATTTCTGGTGTACGGTTCCTTTTCATGGCAACTGGTGAGCCGCATCGGCGTTCATTCGCAAGCAGTGGCGCAAAAGGTGGCGACTGTGCTGCGAGACGTACCCCATCGGCCAGCCGTCGAGATTCGTCCCGAATGGTATTATTGATAGAGGTGTCAGCATGGTGAAATACACAAAAGGCGATATTCTTGCTGCCGACACCGAAGCCTTGGTCAATACAGTCAACTGTGCTGGCATCATGGGCCGTGGCATAGCACTTCAATTCAAAAACGCCTTCCCGGAGAATTTCAAGGCCTATGAGCTTGCCTGCCGGAAGGGCGAGGTGCAGCCCGGTCGGATGTTTGTCTTCGACACGCATAGCTTGACAAATCCGCGCTATATTATCAATTTTCCTACCAAGCGTCACTGGCGCGGCAAAAGCCGGATGGGGGACATTGACTCCGGTCTGACGGCGTTGGCCGGTGAGATCCGTGCGCGTGGTATCCGCTCTATCGCCATCCCGCCGTTGGGTAGCGGCCTTGGTGGACTCAACTGGTCTGATGTACGTTCGCGCATCGAACAGGCGCTGCGGGGCGTCAATGACCTCAATATTGTCGTCTATGAACCGGGCGGTGCGCCGGATGCAAAAACCATGGCCGTGTCACACGAGGCGCCAACGATGACACCCGGTCGGGCGGCGCTGGTAGTCCTGATTGACCGCTATCTGAGAGGGCTTCTTGACCCTTTTGTCACTCTGCTGGAAGTCCATAAGTTAATGTATTTCATGCAGGAAGCCGGGCAACTGCTGAGGTTGAAGTATGTGCAAGCACCTTATGGCCCCTATGCTGAGAACCTTCGCCAAGTGCTGAAGAAGATCGAAGGGCACCTCATCTCAGGCTACGCCGATGGCGGCGATGCGCCGGACAAGCAGCTTGAACTGGTGCCAGGCGCTGTGCCGGATGCAGACGCATTCCTTCATGGCAACGTCGAGACTCGCGCTCGATTCAACCGTGTTGCCGACCTCGTCGAAGGGTTCGAGACGCCTTTCGGTTTGGAGCTTCTCTCAACCGTTCATTGGGTCGCCGCCCATGGTGGCGCCATATCCGTCAAGGACGTGATCGCCAAAACCTATGCCTGGAACGAACGCAAGCGCCAATTCAATCCGCGCCAGATCGAATTAGCGGTGCTGGTGCTGGCCAAGAAGGGCTGGATCACCTCCGATATCGCTGCGGGCCACGCATGACAATCGACACCACTTTCGATCCCGAACAGGCGAAGCGTTAGGAACATGGAATCCGTATATCAATTCATCGGAACGGCGTGGGTATTCTGGATGATGGCCGTCTTTTTCGGAATTATCTTCTGGGCCTTGCGTCCGAAGAACAAGGGGCGCTTTGAGGACGCGGGAATGATCCCGTTCAGAGACCATTTGAACGGAGGCGCCGGTCATGGCGGAAACTGAAAAGGACGCCTTGACGGGAAAGGCCACCACCGGCCACGAATGGGACGGCATCAGGGAACTGAATACGCCCATCCCCGGATGGTGGCGGCGCACCTTTTATGCCTGCATCCTGTGGTCGATCGGATATTGGGTGTTGTATCCGGCCTGGCCCGGCTTCAGCAGCTACACCAAAGGGATTCTCGGCTACTCGGCGCGGGGCGCGCTGACCGAGGAATTGTCGGCGGCCAAGCAGAGTCGCTCGGTCTGGCTTGACAGGTTCAAGACGACGCCGATCAATGACATCGTCAAGGATCAGGAATTGCTCAACTACGCCATGGCCGGCGGACGGATGATCTTCGCCGACAACTGCGCGCCGTGCCACGGCGCCAACGGCTCCGGCAGGCCGGGCTTTCCGGTGCTGGCCGATGACGACTGGTTGTGGGGCGGCGCCCTGGACGACATCAAGACCACCATCACCTTCGGCATCCGCTCCGCTCACGCCGACGCCAGAAGCAGCGAAATGCCCGCCTTCATCGCCGTCGCCGAACACGACGGCAAGGATGACGATGACGGCCTCAAACAGAAAGATATCGAGGCTGTCGCCGACTATGTCATGTCTCTCGCCAAGGGCGGGAAAGACAATGGCGAGGGCAAGGAAGCCTTCGAGAGCAACTGTTCAGCCTGCCACGGCGAAGACGGCAAGGGACTTCAGGAAGCCGGCGCTCCCAACCTGACCGACGGCATATGGCTGCACGGCGCGGGCAGGGATGCCGTTATCAGGCAGGTCACATCTCCCAAACACGGCGTCATGCCGACCTGGGAAGGCCGTCTGGACGAAGCGTCCATCAAGCAGGTCGCCATCTATGTTCATTCCCTGGGCGGCGGAAAATAGGAAGCCCATTGAATCAGTGTGTTACAAATTCTGTCATGCACGGGCTTGACCCGTGCATCCACGTCTTCCTGACACGAAAACGGCAAAAAGAAAGACGTGAATGGCCGGATCAAGTCCGGCCATGACGATTCTGCGTATGTGTAATGACAACGGTCAACATCAATGACCGTTGCATTTACTTCCGACCGGGACGCGCCGCTTTACGCCCCGCATGAAAAAATCTATCCGCAAAGCGTCAAAGGAACTTTCCGCACCCTCAAATGGAGGATCAGCCGGCTGTTGCTCGGCATCTATTTTTTGACACCGTGGCTGCGCTGGGAGCGTGGACCGGGTGCGCCGACTCAGGCGGTCCTGATGGATATCGACGGACGACGCGCCTACTTCTTCATGTTCGATATATGGCCGCAGGAAGTCTACTACCTCGCCGGACTCCTTATCTTCGGAGCGGTGACGCTGTTCCTGGCGACGGCGTTGTGGGGGCGGGTGTGGTGCGGCTTTACCTGTCCGCAAACGGTGTGGACCGACCTCTTCATGTTGGCGGGGCGCATCATCGACGGCGACCGCAACAAGCGCATGAAGCTCGACAAAGCGCCTATGTCGCTGAACAAAGCCGCCAAAAGAATCCTCAAACACGCCGTCTGGCTGGTTATCTCGGTTCTCTCCGGCCTTACCTTTTTGTTGTATTTCAACGACGCGCCGACGGCGACTATCGACATCCTGACCGGCCACGGCGGTCCCTGGGTCAGCGCCATCGTCATCCTGCTGACGGTAACCACCTATGTCTTTGCCGGAATGCTGCGTGAGCATTTTTGTATTTACATGTGCCCATGGCTGCGCTTCCAGGGCGCGATGTTTGATGAAGATTCGCTGCTCGTCACCTACGAGGAATGGCGAGGCGAACCTCGCGGCGTCGCCAAGGTCGGCTCTTCATTTGACGGACGCGGACATTGTATCAATTGCTCAAAATGCGTCCTCGTCTGCCCCACCGGCATTGATATCCGCAACGGCCAGCAGGTGGAATGTATCGGCTGCGCTCTGTGCATCGACGCCTGCAACGGCGTCATGAACAAGTTCGGACTGCCGCCCGGCCTGATCACCTACGATTGCGAAACAACACAGGTGGCGCGGGCCAAGGGTCAATTGAAGAAAAGCCGCCTGCTGCGCCCGCGCACCGCCGCCTATGCAATTATCCTCGTTCTCATCGCCGGATACATGTCTTATGACTTTATCTCACGCAAGAATCTGGCGATCAATGTGCAGGCGGACAGGTCGCCGCTGTTCGTCAGCCTGTCGGACGGCAGCATACGCAACGGATATACTTTCAAGATTCTCAACATGGAAAACGAGTCAAGAAACTTCACCTTGAGCACGCGGGGAATAAAGGACGCCGCCCTGCACGTCATCGGCAATGAGGTTGACGAAGCGGACACCGTCAATCTTGCGGTCGGCCCCGATAAAGTCGGCGCCTTTCGGGTTTTCATCAGGGCTGTTCGGAAAAATTTATCCGGCAAGGCCACCGCCGTCACCTTCCTGCTCAAGGACAAGAAAACCGGTGAAGTTTTTGAACATAACGCCAAAGTCAGAGGGCCGGGAGGATGACCGAAATACGCGAAAAAGGATGGTGGTATCCGTGGATATTCGTCGGCTTCATGGGGTTTGTCGTGGCGGTCAATATGCTGCTGCTTTTCCTGGCCGTCAGTACATTTTCCGGCCTTGATACGGAACGCGCCTTCGAGAAGGGCATCGACTATAATAAGGCCTTGGCGGGAGCCGGAGCGCAAGCCGGGTTGGGTTGGAGCGTCGCCTTCGCCTTTCGCCCCGAACGCGACGCGACGCGACGGGGCAAAATCGCCGTCTCGGCCAAGGACCGCGACGGTCAGGCGCTTTATGACCTGACGGTAAAGGCGTTTTTGATCCGTCCTACCTCCCAAGGCTCCGACATGTCCGTCGATCTTGAGAACCTCGGCAACGGCGACTACGCCGCCGCTGTGAGTCCGCCCCTGCCGGGACGCTGGATCGTCCGCGTCCACCTCTGGCGCGGACAGGACAGTTTTCAGATGAAACAGGAAATTATGGTTCCGTGAATAACTGTCTGCATTGCGGCTTGGAGATTCAAGAATCCTCCGGTTTTTGCTGTAACAGCTGCAAGGCCGCTTACGGATTGATCAAGGGAATGGGGCTTGAAAACTACTACCAACGCCGTGGTTTTTATTCCGCCATCCGCCCTTTGCAACACGAAGATACCGCCGCCATTGATTACTCAAGCCATGTGATAAAGGGGGCCGGAGGCAAAAACCGACTCCACCTGATGGTCGAGGGCATGCAGTGCGCCGCCTGCGTATGGCTGATCGAGTCGGTTCTGACGCGCCGACCCGGCGTACTGTCGGCGCGCCTCAACATGAGCACCCGCAGGCTTGTCCTTGAGTGGCGGGACGGCGAGGCTGACGCCGGAGCGCTGATCAATGCCGTAACCACCCTCGGCTATCGGCTGGTTCCCTACGATCCGGCGCTGCTGGACAGCGAAGACAAGCGACGGGAAAGGGAACTGCTGCGCGCCCTGGCGGTGGCCGGGTTTGCCGCCGGCAATGTCATGCTGCTGTCGATTTCGGTATGGGCCGGTCACGCCGAAGGCATGGGACCGGCAACCAGGGGACTGTTGCATTGGCTGTCGGCGTTGATCGCTTTGCCGGCCGTCGCTTATGCCGGGACGCCCTTCTTCCGCTCCGCACTGTCGGCGCTGAGGGCGAGACGCCTCAATATGGATGTGCCGATCTCAATCGGGGTGATTATGGCCTGCGGCATGAGTCTGTACGAAACCATCACCGGCGGCGAACACGCCTATTTCGATTCCGCCATTTCCCTGCTGTTCTTCCTGCTGGTGGGCCGCTATCTGGATCATCGCGCTCGCGGACGGGCGCGTTCGGCGGCAGAGCACCTGCTGGCGCTGGGCGCCGTCGCCGTCACCGTCATCAAGCCGTCGGGCGAGCGCGTTATCATGCCGCCGCCGCAAGTGGTCAAGGGGATGACGGTGCTGGTCGCCGCCGGCGAGCGCATCGGCATTGACGGAACCGTCATCACCGGCGACAGCGAAGCCGACATGTCGCTGATCAACGGCGAGAGTATGCCGGCGAAGGTGAGTCCGGGAGATCGCGTCTTCGCCGGTTCCCTCAATCTGTCCAACCCGCTGACCATCCGAAGCGACGCGGCGGGGACGGATACCCTGCTGGCGGAAATCGTCCGCATCATGGAAGTCGCCGAGCAGGGGCGAAGCCGCTATGTCGCCCTCGCCGACCGTATCGCCGGGCATTACGCGCCGGTGGTTCATGTGCTGGCGCTGACCACTTTTCTCGGCTGGCTGCTGATAGGCGGAGCCGATTGGCGCCAGGCTATGGTCAACGCCATCGCCGTGCTTATCATCACCTGCCCTTGCGCGCTGGGTCTGGTCGTGCCTGTGGTCAACGTCATCGCCTCGGGGAGGCTGTTTCGCCGTGGCGTTCTGATCAAGTCGGGGACGGCGCTGGAGCGTCTGGCCGAGACCGATATCATTGCCTTTGACAAGACGGGAACGCTGACCACGGGCCGTCTCGAACTGAAGAAAGAAAATGCCGCCGATGATGAAGCCTTAATCATGGCCGCCTCCCTGGCCGGAGCCAGCCGTCACCCCCTGGTCCGCGCCCTGACCCGCGCCGCGCCGACGACCAAGCCGGCCGACGGCGTCAAGGAAGTTCCCGGCTGCGGCCTGGAATTGGGCGAAGTTCGCCTCGGCAGCCGCTCGTGGTGCGGGGTCGGCGAGGACGAAAGCGCCGATCCGGAACTGTGGCTGACCCGTCCGGGGGCGGCCCCGGTTCGCTTTGCCTTTGAGGATCGCCTGCGCGCCGACGCCGCCCGAGTAATAACGGAACTGAAGAACATGGGCTATCAAGTGGCGTTGATCTCCGGCGACCGCCGTTCGGCGCTGTCCTCGGTGGCCGACGCCCTCGGCATAACAGACCGGCAAGCCGGCATGACCCCCCAAGATAAATGCCGCCGCCTCGATCAACTGGCCGCCGAAGGAAGGCGCGTGCTGATGGTCGGCGACGGCCTTAATGACGCTCCGGCGCTGGCTTCCGCCTACGCCTCGCTGTCGCCGTCAACGGCCATGGACATCAGCCGAACCGCCGCCGACGCGATATTCCAGGGCGATC
>MIAA01000005.1 GCA_001830425.1 Rhodospirillales bacterium RIFCSPLOWO2_02_FULL_58_16 | reverse complement strand
CTCGACGACCGGCCCCAGAAGATCGCCCTGGAATATCGCGTCGGCGGCGGTTCGGCTGATGTCCATGGCCGTTGACGGCGACCCTCCTGAAAACGGTCGTTTTTGAAAATCATGCTTGCAATGCATTCACGATTCTAAGTGTCAGTTTGGTGTTGCCGGTTAGCTCTATGGGGTCGATCTGGTCGGGCGTGATGTTTGTTAAGTCCTCCCCGTGATGGTATTTTTTGGTGTAGTCGTTGATCTGATCCAATTCATCGTAAAGAGCCTGGGCGGGATGATTTGCGCCGCCTTCGCGGATTTTGCGGACAATATTGCCAAGACAATCATTGACGTCAAAGTTGGCCGAGTAGGTGGTGCGGGCGTAGGTTTCGAGCACCACGCGCATTTTGCGGATTATGTCGAGATGCTGTCCTTCGCTGTTGGATAGGTAAGTATGCAGATCGTCAATGTCGTTCGCCGTGCGTCCCTGACATGCTTTCTCAAGGTCTATGGGCGTGATTTTTGATCCTTGCTTGCGGTGATCCGCGATGGTCATTGCCACCCGCTCGGCGGCCGGGCATTTATCCCAAATCTGTTTCAAGAATGTCGCGTCGTGCGAGAGGATTATCACCTGGGCGCATTGTCTCGCCACCTTCATAATTTCATTGATCGTTCGCCGACGACGAAAGGCGTCCTGACTGTTAAATGGATCGTCGAATACCACGATCTTATTGGCAAGCCCTTCGTCCTGTTCAAGATGGGCCAGGAAGAATGTGAGGGCCAGCGTCGAGCGGTCGCCAGCGCTCAAGGTGTTCTTGAAACTCGGCATATTGCCGGGCGTCTTGCCGTCACCAACATCGACAGTGGTATCATTAATGACAAGCTGATAGGTCGAACTGGCGACGCCGCCAGGATAGCCATGCTTCGTCTTGGTGATCGAGAATCCGGCGTTGAAGGCGTCCAGGTACTGATTTATGCGGCTTTCGTAGGGTTTCACTACGCTATTGGTATGTTTGTCGAGTTGTTTACGTATAGCGGTCTTTCGTTTATCAATGTCGTCCTTCTTGGTCGAAAGCAATTTGTGGTTGTCGCACAGCACCGTTACCGTCGCGCCGTGGCGTGTCTTTGTAGCTTTAAGACGGGCAAGATCGGCTTCGGCCGCACGAAGAACGTCGGCGGAACCTGTTTCAGCCTTCTTGGCATTGGTGTGGGCGTTCATCTGGCGGATTGCTTGATTCAGAGCGGCGGCCTGGGCCTGCACCGTGCTATAGGCGGCAATGGCCCTAGTGAAAGTCTCGTCTGTTGTGATCGCTTCAAGCGGTGTGCGCGCCTTGCTATCAAGTAAGGATAGTGCGGATTGGGACAGGCCACAAATCGCGTTGGCTAGCTCGGCGGGGGAGGCGAGGGGTGCTACGTCAAAAGTGCAGTAGCGGCCCCAAAATTCAATGCCGTTTTTATGCTGCTCGGCGGCTGTGTCAAGCCGGGCCAGGGCCGTATCTCCGAACGCCTGACTAATTCTGGTCTTCATTGTGGTAATGGTCGTTCCCAGGGCCTTGTAGCGGTCGCCGAATACGGCCCTGTAGGCGACAATAAGCGGCAAGCCGCGAATGTTCTGTCCGCAGAAAGGGCAGGACTCTACCGTGATGTGGTCGATGCCCTTCACGATCCAGTCGCCACCATCCGCCGCCATACCATGTGCCGCTAGATGTGCGTTGATGTGTTGCTCAGCGTCCTGGCCGATGTCGTCGATGGTCTTTGCCAATAATTCCATGAAGTCGTCCGGCAGGGACGGCAACACCAATTCCGACAAAACGGCCCTGGCGGCAATGCTGGCGGCCTGACGGATCATTGTCAGTTTCGATTCCTGTGTCGTGATCTGGTTGTCGATGTCGTCGAGCTTTGGCAAGTCAATAAAGTCGGTCAGCGTCATATTTGCCGGGATATGGGACTTGATTGCTTGCTCGGTGGCGCTGATCTCCATGGTCTTGGCACGGCTGTCACTTGCCAGTTTTGCGTTTTCTTCCGCCAGCGTCACGCCAGCGTCACCGATGATGACGCGGTAGAGATTCCGCCTGTGATCTATCTCGACAACTTCGCCGGAATGGACATTTTCGGCGACGAAAACACCATCGAAAATAGTAATGTCAGGGTGGGTGTTGTTCCATGTGGCGTCATCGAAACGAACAACGCCGTCGCCCAACAGTAATTCGATGCTTGCTGGTTCCGTCACGCCCAAGGTTTTCCGCCCGATAACATGTTCTACGTCCCCGGTTTTGAGCGAGCGCAGTACCGCGCATATTGTGGTTTTGCCAAAACCGTTTGCGCCGACAATGAGCGTATACCGGGCCAATGTCGTATCGCCGCCACAAGCGGAATTGCGAAACTTGCCGACATTCTTGATGGCGATGATTTTTTTGAGCATTGATGGAACTTTTTAGTCGCCGCTCTCGGCGGCCTGCCGCAATGCCAGAAATGCCTCTTTCAGAGTGCCGCTGACGGCTGAATCAGGCTCTGCCAGCACGAGGGCCTGATATACGTCAAGGTAAACCGTACGCAACCGATGAAAAAAGTGCAGGAAGTGACGCAGGAATCCGATGCAGTCAAGGATTGAGATTTCAACGCCGCCAAGTTCTTCATAGAATTTTGCGGCATATTCGACAACGGCGGGGTCGATCTTATCCGTCGTGATGAAAATGTAGTTGTGAACTGGTTCCATGGACCGGGCGATTTTTGTAAGAGCCGCATTGATATCTTCGACCGTTACCAACTTCATTTTCATTTCGTAAGCGGTGACTATTGCGTCCTCACCGATCATGTAAACCTCTACATCGCCGATTGCCTTGGTCTGCAAGTCGGCGGCATTGTGAGAGAGAAGAGGGCGGGCGGATTCACCGATCTTCTCGCCGCCAGCCTTATAGGCGGCTGCCACGACCAGCACCGGAACGCGGCTTGCCCCCTTGCAAGCCAAGTGTTGACCGATAAGAGTAACGATTTGTTCCGATGATAACGGCAACGCATCTTCTGAGCATTCGAGCGAGTTGATGAGCGACTGCATCCGCGCTAGTTTTTCGTCCCGTATGATAAGCAGGACGCGGACTGTTTCGACGAATAGCAACTCGGCCTTGATCCGCCCGGTCGCCACGTCGTCCAGCAATTGTAACGTCTTAACATAAAGGTCGCGGGGCCGTCCGATTAGCTCGGTATCGGGCATAAGTGGGTGATTGATGTTCCGCAGCGTGGGTGTGAGGAAGGCTGTTGTCGGATTGCAGGGCAGGCGATGCTTGTTAATGAAGGACGTTAGGTATCGTTCATCAAGTGTACGTCCAGAAAAACTATCGGCTGTGCCAATCTCCGTATAGGGCTTGCGCGGATCGACTGCCGAGTTTTCCAGATTGCCGAGTAGGCAAGACATGAGCAAGCGAACGCCAGCGCGATTGGATGGGCAGTGACATACATAATCGACGCGCTCCCGAATGCTTGCATCTGTGATAACGGTTTTTTCAAGCGACGCAGCGGCCTGATTGTGAACAGACTGCAAAATCTGGTCAAGTGATCGGCTGTTGCTCATTATCCGAACAAATCCTTTTTGCCTTTGGGATTGTAGTTAGTCCAAAGAACCTCTTGGCGCTTATCCTTCGTGGAGTGAATCGTCTTATCCGCGCCATGCGTCTTGAACCATTTTCCCGACTTGAAAAGCTCATCCATCAACGGATGATCGTAACCGGACACGGCAATCTTTCCCCGACATTGATTTGCGGCCTTCGCAAATTCGTGGTGCTGACTCTCATCCATTTCAAAACCGTAGGCCTTGGAATCTCCACGAGTCGCATGAAGATAGGGCGGATCGCAATAGAACAAAGTTTCCAAGCTATCATAGAGCTGGATGATATCAACAGCCGGGCGGTTCTCGATTTGAACACGAATAAGCCGCTGAGCGATGCCGTCGAGGGCTTCAATGCCGCCAAGCCAGCGCGATACAACGCCCGACATTCCGGCGCGGCTAGTGTCCTTGCAATTCGCCCACCGGCCAAGCGACGCAGTTTGAGCTAGACCGGTGCGAGTCTGCCGGGCCTTGATATAAAAGCGCCGCGCTCTTTCAACTTCGCTGATTCCGTTGGTCGGTCCATGAATTGCTTTGTGGTATTCCTCGCGGGAAAAAGGGGTCAATGCAATTGCCCTAATCAATTCCTCATGCTGATCTCGCAGCACACGAAAGAAGCTCGCCACGTCGCCGTCAATGTCATTATAGGTTTCGACGGGCGATGATTGCCGGTTGAGCAAAACAGCCCCGGAGCCGGCAAATGGCTCGCAATAGTGATGGCATGGGGGAAGCAGAGGCAGAAGCCAATCAAGATGCGAAAACTTTCCACCATACCAGCCGAAAACAATTCGCCGCCGGCGATTGCTGCGTAGGTATATGACGTTTGGTTGTTCCGGAACGTCGCTTTCTTCCAAATAGATTGGAGAAAGTCCGCGTTTTCCGCCTCTTTCCGCCATGTTTCCGTGTGCTCCTCCTATAAATTAATCCCCTTTGATTATGGAATCAATCGTGATCATTGTTTGATATACTCGTGTTTCTGCCGTCGCTCGATCATCTTATCCACGAGGCCTGCCTTTCGTTCAGACGCAAGGCGTTGGCGATCACCATCAATGACGACGCCGACATGGCGACGGCGGCGATCAGCGGCGTCACCATCCCGGCCATCGCCAGCGGCGCCGCGATCCCGTTATAAAGGAAGGCGAGGGCTAGATTCTGCCTGACCAGTTTATGGGCGCGGACGCTCGACCAAAACACGGAACATCTACGCCTCGACACCCGTAAGAGGCCGGAACTGCCTCTTGCCAATAAACCACGCGCTGTTAAACTTCGCCATCGGAAGAACCCCCTTTACCCTTCCTCTACTTAATCACAGCATGGTTAACAAAGATTCACCGGACGTTTGCAACGAGCCTATTAAATGAAAGGATTGTCATGGGTAATACAATTGAACTGCCGAAGGGGTGGACGTGGGATGGTAAATACCTCCAAAATTCTTCGAATAAATGGGAATTTGATGGCAAGAAATTTAAGCCATATTCAGGGTCAAGTTCTTCTAACACATGGATATATGACGGAAAATCTATCGCGCCTTACAGCGGAGCAAATTCATCAAATAAGTGGGAGGTAACTGCGACCCAAGTAAAGCCGTATTCTGGTGCAAAATCATCAAATACCTATGATCGTAATAGACAGCCAATTGCTGTAATTATTGCAAAAGTCATTGGATTGTTCTAATTAATGCTCGCTTGCATTCACAGGGGAAGCCATCAGATCGGCGGTAGTTGCGTTGTATTCGACCTTGATGGAACATTGGCTGATCTTACTCATCGAGTTCACTTTGTAGATGGCTCTCCGTTCACGGGCGCCTATGTGACGTTTCAGGAATCTGTCGGGGCCGTAAAGAAAGGGTCCACAGGCACGATACGGAAGTTGTCAGGACCTGATATTGTCATTGTGGAGATTCGTGCGTCTAAACTCCGGAATGTTGAATGCCGTATCTCCGCTATAAAGATTCAATCCGATTGGGACAAATTTTTTGATAATCTGCGTGACGATCAGCCGATCAAGACGGTAGTTAGGCTGCTCGACACTCTTAAACACGATCATGCAATCGTCATATGCTCGGGCCGCCCAGAAAGTCACAGACCGGAAACGGTCGAATGGCTTGCTCGCCAATCTATATCGTATGAAGCTCTTTATCTTCGCAATACGGGCGACAGTCGCGATGATGTCATTGTTAAACGTGAACTTCTTCAGAAAATGAGAAACGATGGATATCATCCATGGGTAGCAGTTGAGGACAGAAATACCGTAGTTCAGATGTGGCGCGATGAAGGCATTACCTGTCTGCAATGTGCAGACGGAGATTTTTGATCGTGTGATCGTCGTTTACAGGATCGCAGACTCGCCATCGGCCAGCCTGCGGATGGGCGGGAACCCGTCCGCTTCGCTGTCCCAATTCACCCCATGAACCGGGATCAATGTCTTCGGGCTGATCTTGCGGGCAAAGAGGCGCAGATCGGTGGGCGAGGCGTGCCCCGAGGTGTGAATGTGGGCTGCCGGACACTGGCCGCCTTCGAACCACGCTTGCACCTTGTGCCCGTCCTCATTTAGCAGATAACCATGCCACATGGACCATGACCACGCATCCTGCGGCGTTGGTGCAACCCCCTTGAATTCATAGTCCCGTATCAGTGAGGGCCGGGTCATCACCACCCACTGCGAGGACGTTTTGGCCAGTTTATCCGCCGAGATGCCGAACTTCGCCATCCGGGAGACAAATGCTTCCCTTCCGGTGTTCCGGTACATCTTGGCGAAAGAATGTGTGATGACTACCTTGAGATTTTTCCACCCCGGTCGCGGCAATCGACCGAATGTCGCCAGCGTATCCATAACCTCGGCGGTATACAAATCGACTACCAGCGTACGCCCCGTGCGGAGGCAAGCTCGGTACAGCGTCACCGTGCGGTCAATATTCTGCGCCGACCATGTCACGAACACCCTGTTCGCCGTTGCCTTGAACAGATCGGTGAACCGGGCCTCAATATCGTTTTCGCTGGAACAGGGTTTGTCGCTGCCCAAGTTGGTTCCCTCCATTACCAGGGCATCTATATCGACCGGCGGACGAGCCATCATGGCGCGGACCAGCGCCCCCTTGCGGCCATGTATTCTAAAATCACCGGAATAGAGTAGGCGCTTTCCATGAACCTCGATCAGCAGCATGAAAGCATCGAACGCGCTGTGATCGGTCAGATGCGGAGTAATGGTGAAGGGGCCGACACTGAAGGGAGCGCCACTTTCCCAGGCCGTGAACGGCTGTGGCGGCGCATTGCCGAATATACCACCGGTCAATCGCACCAGCTTTTCGCATGCGGCCCCGCAGTAGACCGGCCACCTCGCAGGTAACTCCCTAAGTAGTCCGCAATGGTCCTGATGGGAATGAGAGAGTAGCACGGCATCGACCGGGCGTGTCGTGTCCAGCGATAGCGGCAACAACCCGGCCTTGACGTCTTCGGGGGCATCCAGGGGACGCCCGGCATCCATGATGATTCTGTGTCCGTCCGAAGTGGCGAGTTCAATGCAGTTGCCGCCAATCTCGTGGGCGGAGCGATGAATGGTCAGGCAAACTTTGGCCACTGTATCGGCCTCCCTTCACAACGTGGAGGGAATGCCGCGAGTAATTTCTTTTGGGTTGCCATTGAACAAAAGCCTGTCCTTGAGAGCGGTTTCTTCCAGCTTCTTCTTGTGTTTGCTCCATACCTTGCCGTCGCGTTGGTCAATATCGAAGCCGAATACCACCAGCCACACGTTCTTGCTCACATGCAGGGCCGCATTACCGGAGGCAAGGAGGTCTGCATTATACCTACCCCGCACACCGTCGAGGGCCGCCAGATTGCCGCAGATGGTGCGGTAAGAATGTTCCACATCTTTGGTATGGGTGATCAGAAGCTCCTGATAGTCCTTGATTTGTCCGACGACGGGGGGAATGGCATTGCCTTTGGCGCGAATCTCTTTGTTCGAGAACAGCTTGGCTTCATAGAATACGATTTCCGCGCCATCGGCGGTAGGCCGTAGTGCGGCAAAGTCGATACGCCGGGTCGCTGGGGATTTCTCGTTATCGCCCTCCAAGCCGAAGGTCACTTCGACATCAATAATATTGGGGTTGCTCAGAATGATCTGATGCACACCGGCCTTTTCATCACCGCTATAGGCGTCGGCAGCCCGCGTCAACGCCGCTATGCTGGATAGGTCGGGAAGAAACATCTTCGATGCGTCGAACGATTCCACCTTACCGTTATAAGACAGAATGTATTGCTTATTATCAACCAATTCGCTCCGTAGCAGGTATTTGTAATGGGTTTCGCCGACCAGCCTCTTCTTCTCATCTAGGGTAAGCCTCAGCAGGCTATTGCCTTTCCAATAGACGTTGAGGTAACCATCGCGGATGGCGATGAACAACTTGCGGTCATCAGCAATGGACCGCCACCACCCGCCGTTATTGTATTCGTCATTCAGCCTTTTAACGAAATCGGTGCTGATCCCTCGTTTGAATTTAAACATCGCGCCCCCCGTATTACATGTGCTCCCGCCACGGTGCCGGATGGCACTAGGGAAAATGGTAGAGAAACGTTCAGGGAAAGGCTATTAGTTTTTGAAATTGGTAACGCCGCCACTTGGTAATGGTGTAAAATAGGCGCAATTACAAAGGAAAGTAATGATGGTCCGAGAAGAGCCAAGGGTCGGGGTCTGGTGGTTGTGGAAGGGAAGCATTTTTGACTTCTCCTCGCCGTTGTCCGAGGCTGAGGAAGTGGAAGGTTTCGCTAATGGGGCAGTGTGTCATGTTGATGCTTGGCCCAACCTGCAAAAAATCGTACCGGAATTTGCCAATCTTGACTATTCAGACATTTCACGGGGAAGAGTCGTTGCCATCAACCGCACCGACCTTGTTCTTTACGCCTCGAAAATTTTTTTATGCGATGATAAGAAAATTGAGGCCGTTTTGAGCAGGTTTTGTCTAGACAGGGCGGCAACCATATTAATGCCAGACGATCATTACGAAAAAACAATACGGCGCGAAGAACTCCCGCCGCCACGAATGGATGAGGATGAATTGGAAGAGCTTTACAACGAGTTTCCTGATCTTAAAAATATGTAATGTTCTATATTTGCTCAACTCGGCGGCCCCGGCGGCGGCAGAGGGTCGTCGTCGAACAGGATGCGCTCGGCGGCGCCGTCCAGGTCTTCGAACTGCCC
>MIAA01000004.1 GCA_001830425.1 Rhodospirillales bacterium RIFCSPLOWO2_02_FULL_58_16 | reverse complement strand
TGTTCCCAGTTGCGCACCGTATCTACGCTGACCCCGAAGCTGCGGGCAAAAATGACCTGGGTCATGCCCAGCTTGCGGCGCGCCGCCTTGACGTCTGCGACCGGCACGCGGACCACATGGGCAATCCCACGGCCAGCATCTCCTTTGGCATAAGCCAAGGCATCCTCCAGTCCGGCCATGATCTTGTCGTAAGCCTTCTTGCTCATTTCGCGCCTCCGTAATTTTCGGCCAACTTTGTCGCAATCTTCGCCAAAGCGGCAAGTTCAACCCGGCCAAGGTCCGATTTCTCGTTCTTGGCAAACACCGTCAGCAAGAAAACAGGAACCTCAGCGTGGTGGTAGTAATAAACGATCCGCACTCCGCCGCGTTTGCCGCGTCCCCCTATGCCGAAACGAACCTTGCGAATGCCGCCGCCGCCTTCAATCCGTGGTCCGCATTGCGGATCGGCCGCGATCATGGAGATCGCCGCAAACCGCTCGTCTTCCGTCATGCACCGCCTGGACTCGGCCATGAAAGCCTTCGTCTCAACCACAGTATGCGGAGCTTCGTCCATGATGGAATTCTAGCATGGCGCAAGACTCGTTGCCACAAGAAATTACGCCAATGAACGAGAGGATATTATGAGTCACTGGGCCGCTGCTTATATCGGTCTGCCGTGGGCGACCGACGGGGAAGGGCCGGACTCCTTCCATTGCTGGGCGCTGGTGCGCCATGTGCAACGGGAACGCTTCGGCCGCGACCTGCCCGCCGTTCCTAATCCTGACGCCCTGTTGGCCATCGCCCGTGGATTCCGCGATCACCAGGAACGGCAACGCTGGGACTTGGTCGACCACCCCGTCGAAGGCGACGGCGTGCTGATGCGCCAGGCCCGTTATCCCGTCCATGCCGGCGTCTGGATCGCGGTTGATGGCGGTCGGGTGCTGCACGTCGTTCGCGACAAGGGCGTGGTCGCCCAGTCGCTGAGCAGCCTCGCCGTCCATGGCTGGCGGATCGAGGGGTTCTATAGATTTATCGGAGACCGTCCGTGATTCGCCCTGCCGTCGTCGTCATGGTCCGCAACGCCTTCCGGCCCGAGCGTGACCGCGAGGCGGCGGCGGTTCCTAAGCCGGTCACCATCCGGGGCTGGCTCGATGGGCGAGGAATCACCGAGTTTGCCCAGCCCACCATCTGTTTTGTTAATGGCCGCCCCGTGTTGCGCGTCGAATGGTCGTTACTGGTCATTCGCGCCGGCGACGTGGTCTGCTTTATCGCCCTGCCCCACGGCGGCGGCGGCGGGGGTGGCGGCGGCGGCAAGAACCCGCTCAAGACCGTGCTCATGGTTGCCCTCATGATAGCGGGTCCCGTCGCCGGCGCCGCCTTCGGCCCGGCGCTGGCCGGCGCTTTCGGCTTCGAGGCCGGGGCGTTCGCCTTCGGCTCGGTAACGTTTGGCCAGGTTTTCGGCGCCGTGATCTCGGGCGCGGTCAGCATGGTGGGCGGCGCCCTGGTCAATGCGCTGATCCCGGCGCCGAACCCGTCCCGACCCTCGGCCGATTGGGGGCTGGGTAGCAGCGGCAGTCCGCCCGGCCCCAGCCCCACCTATTCGCTCCAGTCCCAGGGCAATCAGGTAAGATTGGGGCAGCCCATTCCGGTGGTCTACGGCCGCCACATAATTTACCCCGATATCGCCGCCGAACCCTGGAGCGAATACGCCGGCAACGAGCAATATCTTCATCAGCTTCACGTCATCGGCCAGGGATGCTATCAGGTCGAGGCCCTCCGCTTGGAAGATACCGACATCGGCAACTTTGCCGAGATTCAGTACGAGATCATCGAACCGGGCGGCGTCGTTACCCTGTTTGATCCCGGCGTTACCACCGCTCCCGAAGTGGCCGGACAGGAATTGCAGGGGCCGAACCAGCTTACCGGCGGCGAGACAGGCTGGGTGGGGCCGTTCGTTTCTGCCGATGCCGGGACGTTGGCCACCCATCTCGGCATTGACGTCGTTTTTACTCGCGGCCTCTACTACGCCAACAATTCCGGCGGGCTGGATTCTCGCTCGGCCAGTTGGGTGGTCGAGGCTCGCGCCATCGATTACGACGGCGCCCCATTAGGCGACTGGATTTTGTTGGCTTCTGAAAATCATTCGGCGGCCAATACCACCCCGATCCGCCTGAGCTACAAGTACGCCGTCGCGTCGGGCCGCTACGAGGCGCGTCTGAGGCGCACCGACAGCAAGGACACATCCTCTCGCGCCGGACATGAACTCCGCTGGGCGGGATTAAAAACCTGGCTCCATGATGCGCCCGACTACGGGCAGGTGACGCTGCTCGCTCTCCGCATGAGAGCTACCGATAATCTCTCCCAGCGCTCCTCGCGGATGGTCAATTGCATCGTCACCCGCAAGTTGCCCACATGGTCGGCGGCCAGCGGCTGGTCGCTCCCACAGCCCACCCGTTCCATCGCCTGGGCTTTCGCCGATGTCTGCCGGGCCGCCTACGGGGCCGGGCTGGCCGATGCCCGGATCGACCTTTCCGGTCTGCTGGCCCTCGATGCCCTGTGGGAGCAACGCGGCGATCATTTTGACGGGGTGTTCGATACTTCGATGACGGTGTGGGAGGCGCTGACCCGCATCGCCCGCTGCGGCCGCGCCGTGCCCATCCAGCAGGGCGGGGTGGTGCGCATCGTCAGGGACAGTCCGCAGAGCTTGCCGGTGGCCCTGTTCGGGCCGCGCAACATCGCCAAGGGGTCATTCCGTATTCGCTATGTGATGCCGGGCGAGGAGACGGCGGACGCGGTGACGGTGGAGTTCTTCTCCGCCATCACCTGGCGGCCCGACGAGGTGACCGCCAAGCTCCCTGACTCCGCCGAGGAAAAACCGGCCCGGCTCCAGCTTACCGGCTGCACCGATAAAAACCATGCCGGGCGGGAGGGTCTCTACATGGCCGCCGCCAATCGCTACCGGAGGAAGCTGATCACCTTTCAGACCGAACTGGAAGGCCTGATCCCCACCTACGGCGACCTGATCGCCGTCGTCCACGACATGCCGCGCTGGGGCCAGGGCGGCGAGATCGTCGGCTGGGATGGGGAAACCATGATCACCTCCGAACCGCTCGAATGGGCGGAAGGGCAACCCCATTACCTGGCGCTGCGCCGCTCCGACGGGTCCATCGCCGGTCCCTATCCGGTGACGCCGGGAGAAACCGACGATGCGGCGGTCCCGCAAGCGCCGCTCGACATCGAACCATACATCGGCGGCGAGGCCGAGCGCACCCACTACGCCTTCGGGCCAAGCGACGCCTGGAGCCTGTTCGCCCGCGTGCTGGCCGTCCGCCCGCGCGGCGAGCGGGTCGAGATCTCGTGCGTCGGCGAGCACGACGGTGTTCACGTCAACTGATCCGACAAGGAGAATCACAATGGTCTGGCGCAACCTGCCGCCCGAGATGCAGCAAACGTTGGCCGGATTCGCATGGGCCGTGTGGTGGGCGCTGATCGGCCGCAGTCTTTATCACGCCGATCTGGTGCGCAAGGGACGGCGGCGTTTCTGGTCGCTGCATTTGGCCTGGGAACTGATGATCGCCGTCGGCATGGGCGTAGTTGCCGGGGGCGCCGCTGAATACCTGAAGCTCGGGGGCATGGCGGCGGCCGGGTTCATCGCCGCCGTGTCCTATCTCGGCCCTCGCTCGATTGAATCCGTTCAGGCCTGGGCCGAACGCAAGGCCGGGATCGACGATCCCGACGCCTGATTTTTTCCCACCTTCCCGTCCATCGTCGGCCACCCATTGAGGCGGCCTTTTTTATGAGGTGACGTTATGCTCACTCTACTCGGTTCCGCCCTGGGATTTTTTACCAGCCTGTTTCCCGACCTGCTCAAACTCTTCCGTGAGAATCAAGACCGCAAGCATGAACTGGCGATCCTCGACCGCCAGATGGAGATGCAGAGGCTGGGCCACACCCAGCGTCTGGAAGAGATCAACGTCCAGGCCGACATCGCCGAATCCCAGGCCCTTTATCGTTCGCTGCGCCCGACCGGCGTGCGGTGGGTGGACGCACTGGCGGGGTCGGTGCGTCCGGTCATCACCTATGCCTTCTTCACCCTGTTCGCCGCCGTGAAGGGTTCCGCCCTCTACCTGCTGATCGCCGTCGAGGGGATGTTGCTGGCGCAAGCCCTGCCGCAGATATGGGACCCGGAGACCCAAGCGCTGTTCGCCGCCACCCTCAGTTTCTGGTTCGGCCAGCGGTCTCTTACAAAGTTGCGGGGGCGCTGATCCCATGCGCCACATGACCGACCAAGGGTTGGCGCTGATCAAGCGCTTCGAGGGCTTCAGCGCCACGCCCTATCTCTGCCCGGCCGGATGGTGGACCATCGGCTGGGGCGCGATCCATGGCCTTGACGGCCAACCCGTTACCGCCGCCACTCCGCCGGTCACCGAGGAGGAAGCCGAGACCTTGCTCCGACGTGATGTCGCCGTCGCCGAGCGGGCGGTGCTGCGGCTGGTCAACATTCCGCTCGCCGACGGGCGGTTCGATGCGCTGGCATCCTTCGCCTTCAACCTGGGCGGTGGCGCTCTCCAGCGCTCGACTCTGCGCCGCAAGGTCAACCGCGAGGAGCACGATGACGCGCCCGACGAGTTCCGCAAATGGGTTTGGGGCGGCGGGCGCAAACTGCCGGGGTTGATCCGGCGGCGGGAGGCGGAAGCCCGGATATATGCCGGAGCGGGATGACGATTTGTCTAACCTGCTTTCATAAACACGGTCGACCGGAGGAATCTTCCCCGGTCGACCGCTTTTTTGCATTTTGCAGCGGGGCGAGCCGGCCTCGTATTGTTGTTCTCACCCCACATGCCAGTTCGCCACGATAACCGGGACGAGTTGGTCTTGATAGTTCTGCGGTAGGGTGATCTGACCCATGGCGGGTGGCGCGAAGGCCGCCATGGCATTGACCAGATTGTCGACTTGGCCGGCCGGCAGTGCGTAACCGTCTGCCGTTTGAAAGCTGTCGACCTGATTGGCTGCCGTGTCATACCAGCCCTGAATGTCCACCTGATCGGACGAGCCGATCACACTAACCAAAAGATCGTTGCCTGATCTGGCAAACCAAAGTTGATCGGTGGCGATGCCGGCGCCGAAGACCAGCTTGTCACCTTCGCCGCCATGGCTTTGGTTGTTCACCGCATCGGCGTCATCGCCGCGACCGAAGAGGTAGCTGTCGGCCCCTGCCCCGCCGATCAAGGTATCGGCGCCGCCAAGACCGGAGAGCGTGTCGTCGGCGTCACCACCCGAGATCAGATCATCCGCCGAACCGCCGATCAGCGTCTGCGGCGCGAAGTCCTGCGCCCAGCCGTGATAGGCCTTGGTGTAGACATCATAAGTGCCGTTCGGACCGTAAGCTTGCCAGCCGACGGCAAAGCCGCCATCGGACAGCGCCGTGATGCTCGGAGTTTGATCCGCCGTATTCATATAGGCCTGTGTAGCCACAGCATAGCTTTCACCCGCCGTGCCGTCAGCGGCAAAGCGCTGGGCCATGACGGCGTTGAAGGCGCTTCCGGAATAGGTATACCACGCCACCACGAAACCGCCGTCAGACAGCGCCGCAATGGTAGGCTTGTATTGATTATTCGTAATGTTGGCCAAGTTAACGCGGAACTCTTCGGTCAAAGCCGTGCCGTCAGCGGCATAACGGCGCGCCGTAATATCGGATCCCGATCCGGGAGCCGGTTGCGCATCGCTGTCGTACCAGGCGATCACGAAGCTGCCGTCGGCAAGCCCCGCTACCACCGGCTGACTTTGCGTTCCCGCTGTGCCGACATTGACCTGGAATTCCCCTGTCACGGCATTGCCAGCGGCGTCGAAGACGCGGGCGTAAGCGCCATTGGTTGCCGCCGCATCTTGGCCCATGGACGCCCAGGCCACGACATAACCCCCATTGACCAACGCCGCCACCATGGTTGTGCTTTGGTCACCAGTCGTCCAGCTATTGATCTGGATCTCGGAACCAACCTTGTTGCTGTTGACATCAAAACGCTGACCGTAGATTCCGTAACCGCTGCCATCCTGTCCTAGGGACTGCCAGGAAACGAAGAAGCCGCCATCGGAAAGCGCCGTCACGGAGGATTTGAACTGATCACTGGTCGTATAGGTGTTGACCTGAAACTCGCTGGAGAGCGCCGTGCCGTCGGAATTGAAACGGCGGGCAAAAACACCGGCGGCATTTCCATCCTGAATGGTTGAGGTCCAGGAGACAAGGATCGTTCCATCGGACAACTGCGCGGTCGATGAATAATACTGGCCATAGACCGTGGTGGTGTTCAGACGGAACTCGCCGCCCAGCTTGGCGCCATCTGCATCGAAGCGCTGGGCATAAACGCCATAGCTACTGCCATCCTGATTATACGAAGACCAGATGGCCCAATAGCCGCCCTCGGCCAAACCCTGCATGGCGATCTGGTTCTGAATATCCGCCGTCGTCGTGCTGGCCGTTTGTGCTGCCGTGATATCTTGGGCCGCATAGGTCTTGGTGAAGATGTCGTTGGCGCCATCGGCGCTCTTGGCCTGCCAGCTAACCGTAAAGCCGCCATCCGACCGCGCCGTCACCTTGGGGAAATAGACTCCGGCAGCATCATAGGGCAACGCCGCCACCGTATAGGCCTCGGTGAGATTGCCATTCACGTCGAAGCGCTGGGCTCGGATGGCATTGGCATAGGTCGTAAAGCTGTCGATGCTCTCCCACACCGCCACGAAGCCGCCATCGGCTAGGGCCGTAATCGAGGGATTGATCTGGCTGCCTGTGTAATCGGACAGATTGACCCTAAACTCGCCGGTCATCGGCGCGCCGTCGGCGGCAAAGCGCCGTCCCGTGATATCCCCGGCCGAAGACGGCGTTTGCACGAAGTCGCTGTCGCGCCAGAGGACGACAAAGCTGCCGTCATTCAACGTTGCAATGGTGGAGCGGTATTGTGACCATGCCGAATCAACATTGACCTGAAATTCGTTGCCAGTAGCCAATCCGGCGGCATCGTAGAGGCGGGCATAGATGCCATGCGCTCCGCCATCCTGATTGATCGAAGTCCAGGTAATGACGAAACCGCCGTTGGCCAGTGCCTTTGCTTCGGCATCATATTGCCAATCGGTGGTGTACTGGTTGACCTGGAACTCGCCTGTCTGGGCAACCCCATCACGGCTGTAGAGCCGCCCGTAAACACCGTAATTGCTGCCGTCCTGCAGGTTGGACGACCAAGTGACCAGGAAGCGCCCATCGTCCAGCACGGCAACGCTGGGATCGTATTGCCAGTCCGCCGTAGTGGTATTGATCTGGAATTCGGCGGTGCTCGGCGTGCCGTCCGCCCCGAACAAGCGGGCATAGACGCCCAGGATCGAGCCGTCCTGGTAGGCTTCCCAGGCAGCGATGAACCCGCCGTCCGTGAAACCGTCCACGGCGGGATTACGCTGGATACTGGTCGTGGTGGCATTGAGGCGAAACTCGCTGCCCATTGGTCGGCCGTCCGGCCCTAACAATTGAGCGTAAACTCCAGCATAACTGCCGTCTTGGCCTTCGGAAGACCAGGCGATGAGACTGTTTCCATTGGAGAGCGCAGCTATGGCGGACTTTGTCTGCTCGTTGGTCATATAACTATTGACGCGCTCGATTTGGCCCCAGTTGCCCTTGGCCCCTACCGTCACCGCCGTGCCGGCCGTACTCTCGCCGCCCGAGGCATCGACCACCTTCCAGGTGAAGGAATCACCGCCCGAATAGCCGCTGGCCGCCTGGAAGCTGTAGCTGCCATCCGTAGCCAGCGTCACCGCGCCATGTGCCGGGCCGCTGACCAGACTGTAGGTCAGCGCCGAAGCAGCATCATCGATGTCGGAAGCTTTTAGAAGGCCCGAAACTGTCTGCCCCTCGCCCAGCAGTATCCGCCCACCCGTCTGAGCGACGGGCGCGTCGTTGACCGCCGCCACATTTACGGTTGCCGTCTGGGTGGCCGCGCCGCCGTTGCCGTCGGAGACCGTGTAGTCGAAGGCGGCCGGTCCGTTGAAATTAGCTATCGGCGTGAACACTACGTTCCCGTTCACATCCAGGGCGACCGCCCCGCCAATCGCATTGCCGACTGTAGTCAGCGTCAGCGGATCGCCGTCCGTGTCGCTATCGTTTACGAGCAAGCTCGACGCCAAGATAGTCACCGCCGCATCCTCGGAAGTAGAGGCACTGTCGGCGCTGGCAATTGGTGCGTCGTTCACCGGGGCAACGTTCACCGTTACTATCTGAGTGGCCGTGCCACCTTGGCCGTCAGAGATGGTGTAGTCGAACGTTGCCGCGCCGTTGAAGTTGGCAGTCGGCGTGAACACTATATCGCCAGCCACGTTCAGGGCGACTGAACCACCCACGGCGTTGCCGACTGCGGTCAACATCAGTAGGTTGCCGTCTATGTCCGTATCGTTAGCCAACAGGCTGGAGGCCATGATCGTCACCGCCGTATCTTCCGAGGTCGAGGCACCGTCGGCGCTCGCCACCGGAGCGTCATTCACCGCCGCCACATCGACGGTAACTGTAGAGGTGGAAGTTCCTCCAGCGCCGTCGCTGGTGGTGCAATCGAAGGTCGCGGCGCCGTTGAAGTTAGCGTCAGGCGTAAATACAACATCGCCGTTCACGTCCAAGGCGACCGTGCCACCCACGGCGTTGCCAACCGAGGCCAGGACAAGAGCGTCGCCGTCCACGTCGGTTGCTCCAGCTAGTAGGTCGACCTCCAGGATGGTCACCGCCGTGTCCTCGGCCGTCGAAGCGGTCTTCGCCTGCGTAACAGGCGCGTCGTTCACCGGGGCGACGTCAACCGTCACCGTCTGGGTGGCCGTGCCTCCTTGGTCGTCGGAGACCGTGTAATCGAACGTTGCCGCGCCGTTGAAGTCGGCGGTCGGTGTGAACACCACGTCCCCGTTCACATTCAGGGCGACCGTTCCGCCGACCGCGTTGCCTACCGCAGTCAGCGTCAGCGGGTTGCCATCGATGTCACTGTCGTTGGCAAGCAAACTGGAGGCCAGAATCGTCACCGCCGTGTCCTCCGAGGTCGAGGCGCCGTCGGCGCCCGCCACCGGCGCGTCATTCACCGGGGTAACGTTCACCGTCACCGTCTGGGTGGCCGCGCCCCCATTACCGTCGGAGATTGTATAGTCGAAGGCAGCCGCGCCGTTGAAGTTGGCCATCGGCGTAAACACCACGCCCCCGTTCACATCAAGGGCGACCGTTCCGCCGACCGCGTTGCCCACCGCAGTCAGCGTCAGCGGATTGCCATCGATGTCACTGTCGTTGGCAAGCAAACTGGAGGCCAGAATCGTCACCGCCGTGTCCTCCGAGGTCGAGGCGCCATCGGCGCCCGCCACCGGCGCGTCATTCACAGGCGCAACGTTCACCGTCACTGTCTGGGTGGCCGTGCCACCTTGTCCGTCGATGACGGTGTAGTCGAAGCTGGCTGGCCCGTTGAAGTTAGCGTTAGGCGTAAACACCACGCCCCCGTTCACATCAAGGGCGACCGTTCCGCCGGCCGCGTTGCCCACCGCAGTCAGCGTCAGCGGGTTGCCGTCTACGTCGCCGTCGTTGGTAAGCAAACTGGAGGCCAGGATCGTCACCGCCACGTCCTCGGCGGTCGAAGCCGTGTCGACCCCGGCAACAGGCGCGTCGTTCATAGGGGCGACGTCCACCGTCACCGTCTGGGTGGCCGCGCCCCCATTGCCGTCGGAGACCGTGTAATCGAACGTTGCCGCTCCGTTGAAGTTAGCGGTGGGTGCAAACACTACGTCACCGTTGACGTCCAGCGCCACCATGCCGTTAACGGCATTAGAGACCGAGGTCAATGATAGAACATCACCATCAATGTCTGTGTCGTCAGCCAGCAGCGAGGCGGCGGAGATCGTCACCGGCGTGT
>MIAA01000003.1:17403-31585 GCA_001830425.1 Rhodospirillales bacterium RIFCSPLOWO2_02_FULL_58_16 | reverse complement strand
GTTCCCGGTGAAGGACAAAAGAAAGGTTCGGAAGAGCTTGACGGCAGAACCGGAATTAGACAACAGAGGCTCAGAGACACAGAGGAGAATAGAAAAAATAAAGAAAAATCTTCTCTGCGCCTCTGTGCCTCTGTGTCAAAACACACAGGCCGATACCTCCCCCTTCAAAAGGGTGAGAGTCTTTCTCAACGAGTCTTTTTTTGCGGCCACTGGTATAACTCACGCAAAGACGCTAAGACGCCAAGAAAAGCAAAACTTTGCGCCTTTGCGTCTTGGCGTGAGATTGTTTTTGATACTAATTTTGGGCAACCGGTTTAAACGAATAAGGGCCGCTACCTCGGGGTAGCGGCCCTTTTGATTATAGCGTCTCAGCAGACGGTTAATGCAGGTCCGACCATACCCTGCGCTTGATGACGTACAGCATGGCGGTGAGCACGATCAGGAACAGCATCACCTTGACGCCCATGTTCTTGCGCGTTTCCAGTTCCGGCGAGGCCGCCCAGGTCAGGAACTGAACCACGTCCCTGGCTTCCTGGTCGAGAGTGGCCTCAACGCCGTCCTTATACTCAACCTGCCCTTCCGACAGCGGCTGAGGCATGGCGATCTGGTTGCCGGGGAAATAGTCGTTGTAGTTCATTCCCTCGTTCAACGTAACGCCTTCCGGCGGCGCCTCATGGTAGCCGGTGAGCAGGGCGTGAAGGTAGTCGGCGCCGTTCGGGCGAGCCTTGATAATCAAGGACAGGTCCGGCGGATAAGCGCCGCCGTTTGCCGAGCGCGCCGCCTTTTCATTGGCGAACGGCGACACGAAGCGATCCGACGGCAGGGCCGGGCGGGTGTACATCTCGCCCGCGTCGTTGGGGCCGTCCGTGACTTCAAACTCGGCGGATATGGCTTTGACCTCGTCCTCGGTGAAGCCGATGTCCATCAGGTTGCGGTAGGTAACCATACTCAACGCATGGCACCCGGCGCACACCCCCGAATAGACCTGAAATCCCCGCTTGCGCGACGCGGCGTCGAATTTCCCGAAGATGCCCTCGAACGACCATTTAATATCGGGCGGATGCTTTCCTCCCCCGGAAGCCAGAACCGTGCCGGCATTCAAGGTCAGCGCCGCGACGGCGCAAATAATGATCCTACGCATCATAGTGCCTCCCGGTGTGCTGTGTGACCCTTGAGGACAGACGCGCTGATGCTCTCGGGCAATGGTTTGGTTTTCTCGAACTTGCCGAGCAGCGGCATGACGACAAGGAAGTGGGCGAAATAGTACGCCGTGGCGATCTGGCCGATGGTGACAAGAGGTTCTTCCGGAGGGTTGCCGCCTATGTAACCGAGCACGAGGCAATCTAAAAAGAATATCCAGTAGAACTGCTTGTAAACGGGCCGGAATCTGGCGCTGCGCACCTTGGAAGTGTCCAGCCACGGCAGGAACATCAGAATCAGGATCGACGCGAACATGGCGATCACGCCGATCAGCTTGGCCGGTATAAAGAAGATGTCAAAGGTGATCGCCCGCAGGATCGCGTAGAACGGCAGCAAATACCATTCAGGCACAATATGGGTAGGCGTCACCATCGGATTGGCCTTGATGTAATTGTCCGGCTCGCCGAAGAAGTCGGGGGCGAAGAAGACGAAAAACATAAAGAAGCACAAGAACGCCGCCAGCCCGAAGGTATCCTTGATGGTGTAGTAGGGATGGAACGGGATGGTGTCGCCCGGCGTCTGGATTTCGACGCCCGCCGGATTGTTGGACTTGTGTATATGCAGCGCCCACAGGTGAACAAAGACCAGCGCGAAGATGATGAACGGCAACAGGTAATGCAGCGAGAAGAAGCGGTTCAGCGTCGGATTGTCCACCGAGAAGCCGCCCCACAGCAAGGTCACGATTGACTCGCCGATCAGCGGGATCGCCGAGAACAGGTTGGTGATCACGGTGGCGCCCCAGAAGCTCATCTGTCCCCACACCAGCACATATCCCATGAACGCCGTGGCGTCCATGGCCAGGATGATCAATACGCCGAGAATCCACAGGATTTCACGCGGGTACTTGTAGGAACCGAAATAAAGACCGCGAAAGAGGTGGATGTAGACGCACAGAAAGAACATAGAGGCGCCGTTCATATGCACGAATCGAAGAAGCCAGCCGTAGTTGACGTCGCGAACTATGCGCTCGACGCTCTCAAACGCCATACTCACATGCGGCGTGTAGGCCATGGCGAGGAAAATGCCGGTGACGATCATGATCACCAGAACGATGCCGGCGAGAGATCCGAAATTCCACCAGTAGTTCAGGTTTTTCGGCGTCGGATAGTCCACCGTTTCATGTTTGGCGAAGGTGAAAATCGGAAGCCGGTAGTCGATCCATTTGATGATCGGGTTATTCCAGGTCGGTGTTGTCATAATCCTGTCCCCTTACCCGATTTTAATTTTGTTGTCGTCGAGGAACGTATACTGCGGAACCGCCAGATTCTTCGGCGCCGGTCCCTTGCGGATGCGTCCCGAGGTGTCGTAGTGAGAGCCGTGGCACGGGCAGAACCAGCCGCCGAACTCGCCTCTGGCGTCGCCCAGACGCTGGCCCAGCGGAATGCAGCCCAGATGAGTGCATACGCCGACCAGGATCAGCCATTCGCCCTTTTGCACCCGGACGTCATCGGCTTGCGGATCAGGCAGATCGCCCATGTTTGCCGTCTTCGCCGACTCGATCTCTGCGGCGGTGCGGTGGCGGACGAAGACCGGCTTGCCGCGCCATACCACAGTGATGGCCTGTCCCTCGGCGATGGGGGTCAAGTCAACCTCGGTGGACGACAACGATAATACGTCGGCGGCCGGGTTCATGCTGTGGACAAGCGGCCAAACCGCCAGTCCCGCGCCGACGGCACCCATGGCGCCGGTGGCGATTACTAGGAAATCACGCCGTGTTTCCCCCCCTCCGGACGGAGCGGCGGTCGCTGTATGTGTCATGTCAAACTCCCCTTATCAATGACCCGGGTTGACCAGATCATCCCCACCAGCCGACTAAATTCCCGGTAAACAAGCACCGTGGATTACGAGCTGAGCGGAGAATATAATAAAAAACTCCGCCTTGAAAAGGGGTAAGATCAATATTCTTTAACAAGCCCGCCCGGACGGACCCGAAATGCGTCTTGCCCTCTTCGAGCCTGATATCCCCCAAAACACCGGCGCCATGCTGCGCACGGCGGCGTGTCTGGGGATCGGGGTGGATATTATCGAGCCTGCCGGTTTCGTTCTTTCCGACAAACGTCTGCATCGCGCCGGAATGGATTATCTGAAACTGGCGGAAATCACCCGCCATGATTCATGGGCGTCATTTCTGGATGCGTGCATAAATAACAAGAGTCGACCGGTGCTGCTGACCGCCAAGGCGTCTGTTCCCTACGGGGAATTCCGGTTCATGGCCGATGATACGCTGGTGGTGGGACGGGAAAGCGCCGGAGCGCCTGACGCCGTACATACGGCCTGCGGCGCAGCCGTGCGAATTCCCATGGTCATAAGCGCCCGCTCCCTGAACGTCGCCACGGCGGCGGCCATGGCGCTGGGCGAGGCTCTCAGGCAGACGGGGACGTTTCCGCAATCTCTTTAAGCTTCGCAAGGCAGGCGTCACGATCAGCCTTGCAGCTTCCTTCCTCCCACCAGTCCTCAACCGCCGACAGCAAGCCGCCGATGCGCGGTCCCGAAGGCGCGCCGAGAGCCATGGCGTCGCGCCCGGTCAAGGGAAACGGCGGCGGCATGCCGGCCTCGGCTTCCTCCAGCAGAGCGATCCAGCTTCGGGTGCGCTCTGCGGGCCGGCGCGGCGAGAGCGTCCTTTCAGCGGACCAGACGACCAGGGCAATATCCATGAACAGGCCGGAGCCGAGACGCCTGAGGGCGCGAAGGCGGGAGGTTTCATCCATGTCCGGCGTAATCATGAAAGCCGGATCGACGATGGCTGCCAGCCGCGCCGTCTGTTTTTTCGAGAGGACGAGGCGCGCCGCTACGGTTTTCGCCCCTTCGCCGTCGGCGTCAAGCAACGCGGCGAGACGCCGTATGAAATCGGGAGTAACGGGATTTATTTTGATGGCCGTATCTTCGATCCAGCTCAGTTGGCGCAGGACGCCGACGTCGCCGGCCTCGGGCAGAATCCGGTCAAGCACCAGCTCTCCGCGCATCAGTTGCACGGCGTCGGCGGGATGAGGGCCGAGCAGGATGCGCGACATCTCATAGCCGATCCGCTCGCCCGACAGCCCGGACAGCTTGTGCGCAAGCGCCCGGCAGGCCACCAGGGCGGCGGTGTCCGGCGGCGGCCTGCCGTAGGCGGCGTTCATGCGGAAGAAGCGCAGTATTCTCAGCGCGTCCTCTTCAATGCGTTCGCGGGAGAGGCCGACGAAGCGCACCCGTCCCCGGCCCAGGTCATCCAGGCCGCCGAAGTAATCATAAACATCGCCGTCGAGGGTGCATGACATGGTGTTGATGGTGAAGTCGCGGCGCGCCGCGTCGGCTTCCCAGTCGTCGGTGAAGGCCACTTTGGCGCGGCGTCCGTCGGTTTCCACATCGATGCGCAGGGTGGTGATCTGGAAGCTCTTGCCGCCGATGACAGCCGTCACCGTGCCGTGATCAATGCCGGTGGGAATTGCCTTGACGCCGGCGCGCTCCAGCAGGCCGATCACCTTGTCCGGCTTGTCGGTGACGGCGATGTCCACATCGACGACGGGACGTTTAAGCAAGGCGTCGCGCACACAGCCGCCGACAAAACGCGCCTCGCCGCCGCCGGCCTGCAAAGCCTTGATCACGGCGCGGGTTTCGGGGGCCGTCAGCCATGGTTGCGGCCCGATTTTGCCGGTAGGCTCCGTGGGCGCGGTCATTTCGGCGCGGACTTGATCCCGCCGGGGACGATGCGTCCGTTCTCCAGGCGGTCAGGCTCGTAAGCGCCGCTGGTGACATTATCGTCGCTCGCCGCCATAAGGACCAGACTTGCGGCCATCAGCAGCAACCCGCACAGGATCAGCCAGAACCAGGGGTCTTTCCTCGGTTCGTCGCCTTCCTTTTCCTCGCGGCTCCTGAGCTTTATCCACAGGAAGTAGACGGCGGCGGGAAACACAAGCGGTAAAACATATAACCATAAAAAGCGGGTCATTACCGAACCATAAAGTTATAAAAGTTGATCAGAATGCCGGCGGTGGCGCCCCAGATATAACGGTCGCCGTAGGGGATGGCGTAGAATTTTCTCATCGTTCCCTCAAACTCGCGGTTGCATTGCCGATGGTTAGCCGGATCGAGGAAAAAGTCCAGCGGCGCTTCAAACGCCTCGGCCACCTCATGGGGATCAATGTTTAACTCGAAGGGCGGCTCGATCAGGCCCGCCACCGGCGTTACATGGAACCCGGTGCGGGTCACATATCCGCCCGGATTACCGAGAACCGTTACATGCTTGCGGTCGAGTCCGATCTCCTCTTCGCATTCGCGTAGCGCCGTCTCTTCGGGATTATTGTCGGCGGGTTCCACATGTCCGCCGGGAAAGCTGATCTGCCCGGCGTGGACAGCCAGATGTTCGGTGCGGCGGGTGAACAATAAGGTCAGCCCTTGGGGCCGGGCGATAATGGGAATCATGACCGCCGCCGGCGTCAGCGGTTCCTTGGGCCGGGTTCCGGGATTGAGGGCGTGGTCGCCGGGCAGGACCGGCGCATGGGCGGCGGCGGGGGCAAACCGCCCGATCAGCCGTTCACGGTCCCCGGCGCAGATTTTATCGCTGTGATCCATAATCAGGAAGTCTACCCGAATACGCGCACGAGGTCATGTTTGATCAAATGAATAATTTGAATTAATGTAAGCGATCAAAAAGAAAGTATCCGAATGTTGACGCGCATCAAAATCCGCAACTTCAAACGCTTTGACAACGTGGATGTCGAACTCGGCAAGGCCGTTGTTTTGATCGGGCCGAATAATTCCGGCAAGACAACAGCCTTGCAGGCAATCGCCTTGTGGGACATCGGCATCAGGCGCTGGAATGAAAAAAGAAAGGGAAAATCGCTGAAGGAAAGGCCGGGCGTCACCGTCAACCGGCGCGACCTGGTTTCTATTCCCGTGCCGGTAGCCAACCTGCTCTGGCATGATTTACATACTCGGGACGTTCGGCAGAGTAAAGAAGACGGTAAGTTACGCCAAAAAACCGAAAACGTTCGGGTAGATATCATTATAGACGGCGTCACCCATGACAAGGCATGGTCATGCGGCTTTGAATTCGACTACGCCAATGAGGAATCTTTTTATTGCCGCCCGTTGCGGATTAACAACGGCTCTGAGCGTATGCCTGTCCCTGACGAAGCGGGAAGCGTGCGTGTTGCGTTTCTTCCCCCCATGTCCGGCTTGGCGGATCGGGAGTTTGTAAAGGAGCCGGGTGAGATCGGCGTACTCATCGGCCAAGGGCAAACGGCCCAGGTTCTGCGTAACCTCTGTTACCAAATTTATAAGAACGATAATTCAGCGCATTGGGATGCCTTGGTGAAACACATCCGCGCCTTATTCGGCGTGGAACTTTTGACTCCGCAATATATTGCCGAGCGCAGCGAAATAACCATGGCCTACAAGGACGAACGAAAGAACAAGCTCGACCTTTCTTCATCAGGACGAGGAATGCAACAAACGCTGCTGTTGCTTGCCCATCTTTATGCTAATCCCAAGGCTGTGCTGCTTTTAGACGAGCCGGATGCCCACCTTGAGATTCTGCGCCAGCGCCAGATTTACAATCTCCTTATCGAGGTTGCCGGGCAACAAGGTTCGCAGATTATTGCCGCCAGTCATTCGGAAATTATACTCAACGAAGCCGCAGGCCGGGATGCAGTCGTCGCTTTTGTCGGGAAGCCTCATCGCATTGATGATCGCGGTTCCCAAGTTTTGAAGGCCTTGCGGGATATCGGGTTCGATCAATATTATCAGGCGGAGGAAACCGGCTGGGTGCTGTATGTGGAGAACTCCACTGATCTGGCCATTCTTCAAGCATTCGCTAAATTGATTGATCACCCGGCGCAACAATACCTTGAGCGCCCCTTCGTGAAGTACGTCGAAACAAACTTGCCCGGTAGGGCGCGTGAGCATTTCTTTGGGTTGCAGGAAGCAAAGAAAAACCTTGTGGGAATTGCCGTCTTCGACCGACTGAACGGTGAACTTCAATCCGCTAACGGCCTCACCGAAATGATGTGGCGGCGCAGGGAAATCGAAAATTATTTTTGCATGGAAGAAGTATTGCTCGCCTATGCCGGATATGACTTACATGATGATCTGTTCGGGAAATATGAGAGCAGCCGACGTGAACAAGCCATGAAAGCGGCTGTCGCGGAGGTAACGGATGCGTTGCGAACGCTCGGCAAGCCGGACCCGTGGTCTCTCGATGTTAAAGCCACCGATGAGTTTCTCGACCCGCTTTTCAAGAAATATTTCCAGAAACTCAAACTACCGTTGCAATTACGAAAATCCGACTACCATACCCTTGCAGGCTTAGTGCCTAGGGAAAGACTGGACGAGGAGATTAAGGAGAAGCTTGACGCGATAGTCGCCACCGCAAAACAGGCGCAGGTCCAAGGAGATTAACCCATGGATATCGACCTTGCCCGCACGTTTCTCGCGGTTGCCGAAACGGGAAACTTCAATAAAGCCGCTGATCAGATCAATGTATCGCAATCGACCATCAGCATGCGGGTCAAGGCTCTTGAGGATTCTCTCGGTCAATCCCTGTTCGTTCGCAACAAGAACGGCACCGTTTTAACCGGCGCCGGTGCCAATTTCCAGAAATATGCCGTAGCCTTGATAAGAACATGGGAACAGGCGCGTCAGGAAACCGCGCTTCCCCAGAACTTTCGGGGCATTTTATCCATCGGCGGCCAATTCACGCTTTGGGAGCGGCTCCTGCTGAAATGGATACCCTGGATGCGGGCCGCCGTCCCCGATCTGGCGATCAAGGCGGAGGTCGGGCTTTCCGACGGGCTTATGCGCCACCTTCTCGACGGCATGATCGATATCGGCGTCATGTATAATCCGCTCAGCAGGCCGGGTCTGGTTATCGAGGAACTGTTGACGGAAAAACTGGTGCTGGCGTCAACCAATGAAAAAACCAAAGGGCCGGATGATAAAAATTTTATATATGTGAATTGGGGGCCTGATTTCAGGGTCAATTTCAGCAGCGCCTTTCCCAATCTTGAAACCCCCGCCTTGTCGGTAGGCCATGGTCAACTGGGGTTACAGTGTGTGCTGGAGAATAAAGGGTCGGGATATTTCCCCATGCGCCTCGTTCGTTCGCATATCAGCGCCGGAACATTATTTCTTGTCAGGAACACGCCGATATTTCTGCGGCCCGCCTTTATCGTTTATCCCAAGGACAGGAGCGACGAACGCTTCAAGACCGCCTTGCAGGGTCTAAGATTTGTCGCATCAATAGAAAACGAAGAATGAAAAGCATGCTTCATGCCGAACGAGTGCGGATTGATCCGCGCAAATTCCGCGACCCCGATATTACCGCCAAGGGCGAGCAACGCGCCGTGGTGGCGCTGACGCGCCTCAAAACCCTTTGGTTTAATGTCGGCAGCCTTTGCAATATCGCCTGCAAAAACTGTTACATGGATTCCAGTCCGAAGAATGATCGTCTGGCCTACATAACAACCGATGAGGCCGACCGCTATCTTGACGAGGTAGCCGCCGAGGGGTTGCCGGTGGAAGAGATCGCCTTTACCGGCGGCGAGCCGTTCATGAACCCGCAATTTCTCCATATGACGGGCGCGGCGCTGGGGCGCGGCTACCGGGTCCTGATTCTGACCAACGCCATGAAGCCGATGTGGAACCGGCGCCGGGAGCTGTTGAAACTGAAAGAACGCTACGGCGACAGGCTGTCGGTGAGGGTATCCATAGACCACTATGCCCCTGAAAGGCACGAGGCCATCCGTGGCGAGGGATCATGGGAGCCTGTCCTGAGAGGGCTGAAATGGTTGGCCGAGAACGGCTTTAATCTTGCCGTGGCCGGGCGCACCTGCTGGGGCGAGGACGAAGGGACGGCGCGTTCCGGCTATGCCGCCCTGTTCAAAAGGCACGGCATACCCGTAGACGCCGAAGATAAGGCGCGACTCGTTTTGTTCCCCGAACTGGATGAAAACGCCGATGTTCACGAAATCACCGTGTTATGCTGGGATATTCTCGGCGTGGCGCCGGAAACCATGATGTGCGCCACCTCGCGCATGGTTATCAAGCGCAAGGGGGCATCCGCCCCGGCAGTTGTGCCTTGCACCCTGCTTCCCTATGATTCCAGGTTCGAACTGGGGCCGGATTTGACGGACTCGTCAAAGACGGTGAAGCTCAACCATCCCCACTGCGCCAAATTCTGCGTTCTCGGCGGCGGCTCGTGTAGCGCGGCATAGGCTTTCTTCTGGACAGTTCCTTTGAATCAGGGAGAATCCGTTAATGTTGGTTTTGAAAGACAGGTTCAGGCCGTGAGCGCTGAAAAATCCGCATCTTCCAGGCCGAGCCGCAGCGAGGCCGAAGAAGCCGTCCGTACATTGATCCGCTGGTCCGGCGACGATGTGACGCGGGAAGGGTTGAAGGAGACTCCGGCCCGCGTTGTCCGCTCCTGCGAGGAATCGTTTGCCGGATATAAATCCGATCCGGTGGACCTGTTGCGGCGCACCTTCGAGGAAATCGAAGGTTATGACGAGATGGTGCTGCTCAAGGACATTCGCTTTGAGTCCCATTGCGAGCACCATATGGCGCCCTTTATCGGCAAGGCCCATGTCGCCTACCTGCCGAAGCGCCGGGTTGTCGGCATCAGCAAGCTGGCCAGGCTGGTGGACGTCTATGCGCGTCGTCTCCAGATTCAGGAGAAGATGACCGCCCAAATCGCCAATACAATCAACGAAGTCCTTCAGCCTGAAGGCGTGGCGGTGGTCATCGAGGCGTCTCACCAGTGCATGACCACTCGCGGCATCCACAAGCCGGGGGTGGTGATGGTTACCAGCCGCATGCTCGGCGCCTTCCGCGACAACCCGTCAACGCGACACGAATTCCTGGCCATGATCGGCAACCCGGCGAGCGGGGAAAACGTCTGATGCACGGGCCGATAAATACCTCCGGCGCAGGCGATTTGAGGAAACGCTGTTTTTTGAAATCCGATCACGCCAACACGGTGCGGCGGCACTTCAAGCCGCCGTGCAAGAAGGTCAAGATTGATCTACGATGGCGCGACCTGCGCCACTTCGCGATGTTGCTGTGGATCGAGCAGGGATTTAGAGCGCGTCAGGATTGATGTGAATCGCTTTCTCTTGCATGAAGACGTGGATGCGCGGATCAAGTCCGCGCATGACGAAGTAAATGAAACCGTCATGGCCGTGCTTGTCACGGCCATCCACGTCTTGTTTTCATATTGAGGCTTAATGGGTTTAATCAATCCTGACACGCTTGCATCAAGGAGGTGATGACCTTCGCCGGGCATTCCCGGTGCGGATGACCATGGAGCGCTACGGGCATCTGTTCCCGACGCCCGATCACCAGCGGGCAATGGCGCAGGTTGAGGCGAGTTTATTGGGATAGGGGAGGTTCGAAGATGTGCGACTTGAAAAAACTGCGAGAAGCAATGGATTATGCGGAAGGCGAAATGAAGGCGTGCATCGAAGAGCTTATCAGGGTTGAGAATATGTTTCCCGATCCGGCACCTGAACCGTTCAAGCAGCTAAAGGAGAGATTGAGCAATGTCCAGGAAGCGTGGCGAGTTGCTCGCGATTGGGCAGATAATGAGCTTCGTCGCTTATCTGATTCGTAGCGCCATGGGCATCCCATGGACGCAAGAGGGGGCGAAATCCCGCGCAAACCTGTCATGGGCTTGCCGCCAGGAGACCCATGATCTCGGCGAGGCCGATAGCTTCCAATCCGTCTTTAAGCGGGTAGCGTTCGGCGCCGGGATAAACCACGAACCGGGCATCTGGTCTGATGTCGTCGCAGGCCAGCCAGAATCCCTTCGACGGTTGCGGCGACAGGCTGCGCTTGATTTCGATGGCCCAAAGTCTGCCGTCGCCCATCGACAGCACCAGATCGATTTCGGCCCCCGCCGAGGTCCGGTAGAACCCTGCCTGGGCGTTGGCCGGCGCCGTCGACAGCAGGTTCTCAATGACGTAGCCCTCCCAACTGGCTCCTACCACGGGGTGCCCCAGAAGTTTATCGAGGGTTTCCAGTCCGAGAAGGGCATGGACGATGCCGCTGTCGCGGACGAAGACGCGAGGCGATTTGACCATGCGCTTGCCGGTATTCGATATCCAGGGCGTCAGCCGCCGCACCAGCAAAAGATCGACCAGCAGGTCGAGATAGCGGGCCACCGTGTGACCGCTGACCGCCAATCCCTGGCTGATGCGGGCGGCGTTAAGCAAACCGCCCTGTTCATGGGCCAGCATCGTCCAGAACCGACGCAAGGTTTCCGCCGGCACACGCGGCCCGAGTTGCGGGATGTCGCGCTCCAGATAAGTGCGGATAAATAATTCCCGCCATTCCGCGCTGCTGCGATCATCCGGGGCAAGGAAGCTGTCGGGAAATCCGCCGCGAAGCCAATGTCGATTCATGTCGGCGGACGTCTTTACCACTTCGAGCATGTCGAACGGGGTAAGTTCCGAATGGGCGATCCGGCCGGCGAGCGTTTCCGACGACTGTTTCAGCAGATCGATTGAGGCCGAACCGAGCAGAAGAAACCGTCCGACCCGATGGCCTCGCCGCCGTCCGGCATCAATCAGTCCGCGCAAGACCTTAAACAAATCAGGGACGCGCTGTACTTCGTCGAGGATGACCATCTTGTCTTCATGGCCGACAAGGTATAGTTCCGGCTCCTTCAGCTTAACCAAATCGGATGGAGATTCGAGATCAAGGTAGACGGAGGAGCGACCTTGGCCGATTTCCAGGGCAAGCGTGGTCTTGCCGCTCTGGCGCGGTCCGAGTAATGCCACCGCCGGGTGGCGTTGCATAAGACCCTCGACGGTGGCGCGGTGGCGGCGCTCTATCATGCTTGCAATTATGATATATAGCGTCAGAATTGCAAGGATAATCTGTCGGCGCCGGGCAAGTTCGTTCCTAAACAAGTTCCGTTTGTTGTTAACAAACAGACTTGTTGCAAAAGTCCGGTGAGTCTTTATTAACTGAGATAGACGTGGAGTCGCATGAGGTTATCGCCTACCGGGCCGAGCGGCTTGTGGGGATGTAGACCTGCCCGCATAATACCCACAGGCTCATGACCTGTAAAACCGAGTGAGATCGTTTCATAGGAGATCAGGGGGGCGGACAATGTCGTTGAAGAGCGTTTCCGACCGGCGGGTCTACCATGCAGACCAGGTCATTTTCCGCGAAGGCCAGGAAGGCCACGCCGCTTACCTTGTGACATCGGGAAAGGTCTCCATCACCAAAGGCGACGCCGGAAATCTTAAAGTCATAGCCGTCGTCGGCAAGAATGAGATATTCGGCGAGATGGCTTTGGTCGACGGGTCTCGGCGCATGGCTACCGCCACAACCACGGAGCCGTCCACCTGCACCATCATCGACAAGGATCAGTTCAAAAAGAAGATTGCGGCTCTTGACCATGATACGCAAACCCTGTTCGACTTCCTCATGCGCTATATCCGCGAAACCATGCCCGTTGAGATGCGCGTGGAGTCCGGAAATATCAAGGAAACTCATTATGATATTATTGCCCGCGATATGGTCGAGAACTCCGACGTTGCGGAAAGGCTGGGCAAGGTTGATCGTTTCCTTAAGGCGCTTTATGAGATTCTGATCAGCTACGCTTCCCGCCGCCTGCCGCCGAAGCCTGTCGGTAAGGATGACGGCGATGCAGTTTGGGAAATAGAATAATACCATCGGCCATAATCGCGCTTTCCCCTCCTTACGAAGGAGGGGCAAGGGGAGGTTACTCAAATACCCCCTCTAACTCCCCCTTGAAGCAAGGGGGAGGATTTTTCAGAGTCATTCTTTACGGCCATTGGTATAGGCGGATACTCTAACAGTTAAGGCAGTCATATTTGATGGCCTTGCCGGAATCACGCTTTGGTTTCTTGCCCAGCCCGATCAGCCCTGAGTCGCTGAGTTCGGTTGATTCGCGTTTGACCAGAGAACTGACGTCACCCTTCAAAATATATGTTCCATTCGAACTCTGATCGGTCAGGATGAAGCGACCGCGCCTGTACTCAATGCCGGCGTGCCGGCGGGAAACCAGACTGTCATCAATGACAAGGTTGTTCTGATCGCCGCGACCTATGCTGAAGCGGCCGCTTTGCCGGTTGACATGATATTCCTTGCCGTCGCAGGTGATTACCATGACCGGACCTGTTTCAGGTTTCACGGTATCCGTTTCGCCGGCCATGATGGTCAATTCGTCCGTTTGCCAGATAACCTGGTACAGATCGATCATTCCGGCGCGGCCCTTGACCGTCATGGTATCCAGGTGGCGAACATTTCCACGATTGGCGGGGGACAGCTTTTCCACGGCATCTCCGGTAGTGATGACCTCGTCGCGGGCGGCCACCTTGGCGACGCGGGACGCCACGTTGACGACGTCCCCGTATACGTCGCCGGCTTCGGGGATTACCGGCCCATAGTGGAAACCTACCTTGATTGACAGAGGAGCGCCGATAAGGGCTTCCTGCATGGCCTTCGCCGCCTGAAAAGCGCCGTCGGCGTTCGGAAAAGTCATCATGATCTCATCGCCGATGGTTTTTATATGGGTTCCGCCCATGGGTTTTGCTTTTGAAACAAGCGTATGCAGACACTCGGAAACCAACGCAAAGGCGCGCTTGTTGCCTTCCTTTTCATACAGGCCGGTGCTTCCGGTAATGTCGGCGAACAAAACGGCCAGATTTTGCGTTGTTTTCATTTGCGTTGTTTTCTGTGGAATAGTTCTTTGATGATATATTAATGATAGCCCTCATCAAAGGAATGCTTTTAATCATGACTGCTTTAACGTCCCGAATCGAGTTCGTCGGCTTGACCGATTCCGGTCGTAAACGTCCTTACAACGAGGACAGCTTCGGCATGGACGCCGCATCGGGCCTGTTGCTGGTCGCCGACGGCATGGGCGGACACGACGCCGGCGAGGTCGCCAGTAAAATGGCCGTCGACAATATCTCTGAATTCCTTAGCCGGTTTAACGGCGGCGACGGTTCGCGCTCCGCGACGGCGGCGACGG
>MIAA01000003.1:0-17377 GCA_001830425.1 Rhodospirillales bacterium RIFCSPLOWO2_02_FULL_58_16 | reverse complement strand
TGCCGCAGGATCAACGACGAAAACAAGAAAAACGATTGCCGCGACGGAACCGGCATGGGAACCACCATCGTCGGCCTGTGGCTGCTGGAGGACGAAAAAAAGGCCGCTGTTTTTCATGTCGGCGACAGCCGTGTTTACAGGCTGCGCGATCACAAGCTTACTCAGCTTACCCGCGATCACACCGCCTATGAGCAATGGATGGACGAGGGCGGCTGGGGCGACCCTCCGAAACGTAACGTCATCGCCCGCGCTCTCGGGCCATGGCCCGACGCCAAGGCCGATACGCGCATTGAGGAATTGCTCGGCGGCGATGTCTATCTGCTGTGCTCGGATGGTCTTTGCAACATGGTAGGCGACCGCTACATAGAGCTGATCTTGTGCTCCCAACCTGATCTGCGGTCGGCGGCAAGCGACCTCGTCACGATGGCTAATGAAAACGGCGGCAAGGACAACATCACCGTGATCCTGGCCCGTTATGCCTGATACCTGATTGTTCAGCCGTCGGCGGTGATTCCCGCGATCAGTTTCTTCAGAACCTCATCGGCGCGATCATTGTCGATCTGACAGGTGCCGGCGGCCTGATGGCCTCCGCCGCCGTATTTCAGCATGAGAGCGCCGACATTGGTGATGGAGCTTCGGTCTATAATCGATTTACCGACGGCAAAGACGGTGTTCTGGTCATTGCGGCCCCGCATTGCATGAATGGAAATATTGATATTCGGGTACATGGCGTAAATCATGAACCGATTGCCGGCGTATATGATTTCCTCTTTGCGCAGATCGAGAACGCCGAGGTTGCCATGAACGGTTATGCAACGCCTGATCTGCTCCTTGAATTTTTCCTGATGCTCCATGTAAAGGTCTACCCGTTCCTTGACATGGGGCTGTTTCAGGACTTCGTCGCCGGTATGGTCGCGGCAATAATCGATAAGATTGATCATAAGATCATAGTTGGAAATGCTGAATTCCTTGAATCGTCCCAGTCCGGTCCTGGCGTCCATAAGGAAACCCAGCAACACCCAGGCGTTCGGATGAATGATTTCCTCGGGCGAAAAGCGGGCGGCGTCGCATTTATCAACGGCCTCCATGATGTCGAAAAACTCAATATGGGGAAAACTGTTCTTGCCCCCGTAGTAATTGTAAATAACCCTGGCCGCCGATGGAGAGGTCGGGTCGATGATATAGTTTTCCGGCTTGTCGCGGACCCGCATCGCCTCGCTCAGGTGATGATCAAAGACCAGATGGGCGTTCTTGTTGTAGGGAAGGTTGGAAAGGATATCGCCGTCGGTAACGGGGACCGTCCCGTCCTGCATGTCCTTGGGATGGACAAAAAAGATGTCCTCAATCAGGTCTATTTCCTTCAAAAGGATGGCGCTGACCAGACCGTCGAAATCGCTTCTGGTGATAAGCCTGAACTTTCTGTCTTCCATCAACGGCGTCTCCCCGTCACGAGTGATCAAAATCAGCGCGGCGCGGCGCTTGACAGTTGAAAGCCCTGTTTGGGCGTTTCCGGGCTGTTTTGTATTGCTTGACGGGGAGCGTTCGGGAGTTGGGCGGCATGGCCGGCGGCCTCAATTCCGGTTTTAGCTTCTTTCGCCGTTTCCCGGCTGCGGTTGATTTGATCAGGCGTCATGCTGTGCGCCAGACGGTCCTTATTGGCCTGCGCTATCGCGTCATGGTCGTCGGCGGCGACCATGAACCAGGCAAGCGCGGCGATCCGGTTACGCTTGACGCCCAGGCCGTCGCGGTAAAGAAGCCCGAGATTATTCTGGGCCTTGGCGTCGCCCATGAGGGCGGCTTCGGTGTAATAGGAGAATGCCTTGACGTAATCGCGCGGCGCGCCGAGTCCCTTGTGCCACATCGATCCCAGCCAGAACATGGCTTCCGGATTTTGCTTCTCGGCGAGGCGGCTCATTTTCATGAACGCTGATCGGTAATAACCGAGACGGTAGTCCATGACCGCATCCTTGACGGTATCTCCCGCCGTCGCCGTCGGCGAAAAGACGACGGCGGTAAGCAGGGCGGCGAAGACGGAAACAGCAAGTTTTTTCATAACGGCCGGCTCCTTCGAAAAAAAGCGAATCGGTCCAACCCGCTATTTTCAAAGGAAATGGTTTCTAAATTATTTCTTTTTCTCTTTTATCGTACGAAATTTAAGCTGGTATTTTTCAATGCCGTTCGGCGTCTCTTTGGTCAGGAACACGCGATCGGCGTCGATGCCGATGATTTTCATGCCGTCAACCTTGTCGTCGATGTTGTAATCCTTGCCGTCGATGGTCGCGTAACGATTGTCGCCGACCTTGCCGATGCCGGACAGCTTGTTGACCCAGGTCAGGTCGATTTCCTGGAGAATTTTTTGCTGGTTCTTATTATAGGCAAAGCGCTGGAAGGGATTGCGCTTGTTCATCATATCGACTTTGACCCAAAGATCGTCAAGACGGGAACTCGACAGGGGTTCGGCGTCGGCGCGCGGCGTCAGTGAAAAGGAAATGGCGTGAAGCGGCGGCGTCTTGCTCATGTCGTAAGGATGAACCTGGATGTCATGAATGCTGACGTTCAGGGATTCCAGCATCGATGAGAACTTTATGAACTTGAAGTAATCGTCGATGATTTCGAGGGTGAACCGATACTTGCTGGTTTTATCCGGGGTCAACTTACGGATGATGACTTCCGTCTGTTTGGCGATGTTGTTGATGCGCTCCAGGAAAGCGGGCAGTGAGTTAATCGCCGTTTGTCCGCCGCCGTCTTGTTTAAGCGCTTCCTTTTTCTTGTTCAGGATATCCTGAAGCGCCTTGTTTTCAGCCGCGTAGACGTTATTGGCGGCTATGACTTTACCGGTATCGGCGCTGCGCGCCGAATACATGGTTACATAGCCGGCGACCAGAAGGGCGGCGGTCACATACAAAACGGAAAGCAGGAAGTTCCGGTATTGTTGGAAAAAGGCTTCCATTCAGTTGCCCCCGCCTACGGACTTATCCAGAAGTTTATTGTGCTTGTCCACTTTGCTCTGCATATTTTCGAGCGGCGAGGAACCGGCCTCTATTTCTTTCTCCAGGGCGTGCACCCGCTTGTTTTTGTCGTACCAGGCGGCGATGGCGAAGCGCACCACATGATCTTCCTCCGCCGCATCCAGCTCGGCGCCTTCAAAGGTAATTTCCCTGAAGTCGCTCATGAAGAATTCCTCGTCCTTGATCAGCCTGTCGATGTAATCGCCGATTTTCAGGATATGGCCGTCGAAGGAGGGAAGGACCGCGCCTTCCAGGGTCAGTTTCTTGCTGACCACCGCTTCGCTCCCTATTTCGCGGGATTCGTCGCTGAGATAAACGTCGGTAAGCCACATCGCCTCGTTCATGTCGGAGGCGATGGCCAGAAACTTTTCAGACCAAAGCACCTTGTTGAACTCCGGCGCCAGATTCGCCGGAAGGCGGCTTGACCGGTTCAGCTCCTTGCGGAGGTTATGACCCTTGGCAACCTCATTTTGAAGGGCGGAAATCTTACCCTGGTAGTCGGCGTCAACGGCATCGAACTGCATCCATGACAGATAAAAAAGTCCGACCACGACAATCCCGAAAAGCATGAAGTATTGCCGGTCGTTGTCCCTGGATTCGCCGCTGAGGTCGTCATCGTCGGAAACGGGTTCACCCTGTTTATTTCTGGAAAACAGCCTGTTAAATGAAAGGGAAAGCCCGCCGCCGGCTTTCTTTTTCGTTTCGCCGCTCGGTCTTTTTCCGGTCTTTCGCAGGCGGGAGACCCGGCTCTGCTCCTTTTGCTTGGATAGTCTGGCGTTCTCGACGGACAAGGTTTCCCGCGCCAGATCGGCGCTGGAAACGAAGCCTTCCCTGGAAAATGTATATTTCTTTTTACCGATGGTGAGCAGACTTTCGGTTGCCCCCGAAAGCAGGTTGACGGAAGGGCTTTGCGCGGATTTGTAAAAAAGGCTGATGAGGCTTTCTGCGGGGAAAGTCGCCGGAATGCCGAGGTTCCTGACCAACAGCTCCTTAAAACCCTTAAGCCTTTCAACGTCGCCGAATATCTCGATGCCGGAAGGGCGGCCGGAGATTCTTTGGGTTTCAAAAAAGTCCAGGGTCTCGGCAATCGTCGTGAAATAATTCTTCAACAGCGGCGCCAGGGTTCGCTGGTATATATTCTCTGTCAGCAAATCGGCGGCGGCGGTTTTATCGCCGAGCCTGATGTCGGAAAAATAATCCCGTTCGTGAAATTCGGCCAGGGCCTCCGCCGTCGTGACCGAATTGGCCTCCGCCGTCTTTTTGACCGGGGTCATCAGTCCGACGGGAATGGTTCGAACCAGCGCCGATCCCACCCCGGAGTTGGCCAGGGCGAGATAGCAGGCATCGGCGGCAATATAAAGGGCGGCATAGGCCGCGTTGGGGCGGGCTTCCGAGCGTCTGAGCAAAAGGTCGCCGACAGGGGTGACGGCGGCGACCTTAAGCGCCATGTCGTCCATCAGACTCAGATAGACGCGGATCTGCCGGGCGTCCATGAAGGCGTATATGCCGTCCTGTTTTCTTTCGCCGCTGATGAAATCGGTTTCCTGGGGAGGGCGGCTGTCGTCGCCGCGCGCGAAAATGCCGAAATTGCGGTTGCCGTAACAGGCGGCGGGGACATTAAGGTAACGGGCGCCGAATTCGCACAGGGCGCTCGGGTTGTGAATATTGACCGGAAGACTCTTGGCGTCGGCAAACTGGACAATGGGGTCATCAAGCAGAATATGGACGCTCTTTATGGCGTCAAGCTTGCGCCCGGAAAAGTTTCGTGCCGCCATCTTGATGATGGTTTCCATGCGCGCGGCGCCGGTTTCGTTGATGTTGACGGCCTCGCCGCTTTCTTCGGGCTTGAGGTCAGGCTGCGCGGGATCGTCCTGCAAGGCCGACCATCCGTCTTCGGAGAAATGGATGAACAGACGGCCGGAACCCTCGGTCTCGACTTTCTGCGGCGGCGGTTGTTTCTTGCGGAAAAACATGCGTTTCCCTTGTTGGATCAGGCGCAACAGCGAGTCTTTATAATTTATCTGTTTTTTATTGCAAGGCCGGGTCCGAACGCAGGACGTTGGTGATCAGGCTTTTGCCGTATCCCTCAGTGGTGAGGGCAGGGCATGTCGTTGTGTTGTTGGTAAGACAGATATCCACCCACATCCTGGCGCCCTTGATGCCGGAAAGGCTGTCGAAGGCGCCGACGTTGGGAGCGGGAACGCTCATCAGCAGGCGGAGCTTCCCGTCAACGGTATCTACATTTGACGCCTCTGCCTGAACGTTAAAAGAATAAGCCCCTCCGACATATTCACTGTATATCCAATTTCGTGAGCCGAACGCGCCAAGTTCCCTGAACAGGGCGGTAAAGGCGTCCGTGCGCGAGGCGTCCTTATTGATGCAGGTCGCCGCTACGCATAGATCGGGGTCTTTTTGCGACGCCCGGCTCAGCGCATAGTTGACGTGGCCCATCATCGCCCAGTTGGCCCGGATGTCGGCGAGTTGCTGTTCGATGGCTCCCGCTTCCTGGACGGCGAAGTGGTTGATCAGGGTGGAGGCCATCAGCATGGTTACCATCATCACCACCATGATGGTGATAAGTATGGCGCCTCTTTGGCTATGCGCCCGGCGGCGCATCATGGTGCGATTTCCTTGTTAAGGCCGATGATGGCGTAAAAGGAATCTGTGGCTTCTCCCCTTCCGGCAAAGCTGCTGCCGACAGTGCGGGGATCGATCAGCTTCACCTCCATCACCGCCCAAGGAATGGCGGGGTCTAACGGCTCAATCAGGGTCGGCGCCGCCGCCAGATATCCATCGACGCTTTTGATTTCGCCGCCGGCGAGGCAGTCGCCCAAGGGATCGCCGACGGCGGCGCATTTAACCTGATGAGCTATGAGCCGGCTGCTGAGGACGTCATTAGAGCCGTCGCTTATCTTCATGCGGTAACCCGACGTCAAGTTCGCTGCGGTAAGAAGAGGGTCACCTTTCTTGCGTCCCCGCAGCCCCGCCACCGCCTTGCCGGCAGAACCTATGTTGTCGTAGCCGACGCCGCCGTCGGTAAGAATGCGGAACATCTCGCGGGCCTGCTGGTTCATGACGATCTGTCCGCGCATGACCTCGGCCATGCCCGCCGACTGGTACATGATGGTCATCACCCCGGACATCAGCAGCAGACCGACGGTGGTCGCCACCAGCAATTCGATAATGGTGAACCCCCGTTGCGTATAAAGGCGAGCCTTCATCACTTCTTCCCGATGATCGTTTGCAGGCTGATGTTATTGACCGGGGCCATCGGCTGCAAATTCTGGGTGGCGGCGTCGAATCGATAAGGGAAGTCGATGTATAAAACCAGCAGAAAGCAGGCGCCGCCAAAGCATTCCGTCGCCCTTATCGCCGGGATGGTGGCAGGATCAGAGACTACCCAACTGACGGCGGCGACGATGTTTTTTCCTTTGTCCAGCCATATCAGGTTTTTATCGTCGGCGACGCCGGCGCCGCCGTTATGATAAAAAACCTCGCCGATCTGGAAATCGCTGTTGGCGTCGATAATGGCGCCGAAATTATAATCGCTTTTGTAGATCAGGCGAGGGTTGCCGTTGACCGTGACCGTTTCGGTTGTCGGCGCATCCAATTTGTAAACCATCGCCAGCCGTTCCATTTCGCTGTTGAGGGCAAAGACCGCCTTCTGGCGCAAGCCGAGGCGCAGGAACTCGTCGCCGACAAACGCCCACAAGGCCGTCAGGCCGAGGGCGAGGATAGCGGTCAACACGATCCCCACCATCACCTCGACCAGGGTGAACCCGGCTTGGCGACGGGCATCCTGCCCGCGAAATTCCTTGTTCATGCGTCCCCGCAATTTAACCTCTCCCGGCCTCCCCTTCGTAAGGGGAGGAGTTATTTTGAAGCGCCGCCGCCACTTTCCCCTCCTTACCAAGGAGGGGTTAGGGGAGGTCAGTCGCGGAGAGAGCATCGGAGTAGCTGGCGCCTCCGCTCCAGTCGTATCCGGCGCTGTCGATGCCGTCGCCCGGCGACGGATAGCGCATGACGACGATCCGTCCCTCTCCGCCCCGTCCGCCGGACTGGACCCAGCCCTGGGGCGGCAATTTGCTGTCGGCGACGGTGCATGACCCGACGGAAGCGCCGGAATCGGCGCGCAGCACCGCCCATACCTCCAGTTCGATGGCCGGATCGCCGGCCTTGGCCGCAGAAACATAATCGGCGGCGGTGACGGCGGCGACGCCGGCGCCGGTAGTGCAGGAGGCTTCGCAAACGACCATGAAACAGAAGTCTCCGGCGTCCCGCAGGTCAACGCCCAGATTGTCCTCTAAATCCTGTTCCAGGTTGCCGGCGCTGATATAGAATTTGCCGTTGCGCAGCTTGTAGATGCGCTCCTTGGAAGCGATCTGCATCAGGTACGGTTGCGCCTGGCTGAGGTCTCCCTTCAGCATATATATCTGCATGTAGGGCAACCCCAAGGCAGCCAGGATGCCGATTATCGCCGTCACCACCAGCAGTTCAATCAAGGTGAACCCGGATTGCTTCGCGCCGTAAGATGGGTCGCCGATCTTTGTCACGTCGTTAAAGCCTGTCCTGAAATTCAAGAATCCGCCTGTAGTCTTCGGTAATGTTGTAATATCATCGCCCGGCATTAGGGAGAAAAAAATATGCCGCCGATCCCTGAAGGGGTCTGGGCAGTCATTTTGGGAATATCGGGCGCCGTCATCGGCAGCTTTCTCAACGTGGTTATCCATCGCCTGCCCATAATGATTCTTCGTTCGCCTGAACGCCTCAATCTGGCGTGGCCGGCGTCAAACTGTCCCCATTGCGCCCATCCGATCAGGGCAATCGATAATATTCCCCTGGTAAGCTACCTGTTGTTGAGGGGGCGGTGCTTTCACTGCGGCAAGCCGATTTCTCCGCGTTATCCGTTGGTCGAACTGTCCGCCGCGTTGTTGGCCGTCGGTTCGGCGCTGCATTTCGGGATCACATGGCGATTGGCCTTTGCCTTGCCGTTCGCCTGGGCCTTGCTGTGCATTCTGGTTATTGACTGGGAGCATATGCTGATCCCCGACGCCATTTCCCTGCCGCTACTGGGGCTGGGTCTGACGGCAAACGCTTTCGGGCTTTTCGCCGGCTTTATTGACGCCCTGATCGGCGCGGCGACCGGTTATCTGTCCCTGTGGCTGATCTTTCAGGCGGCGCTGCGGCTGACCGGCAAGGAGGCGATGGGGCGCGGAGACTTCAAGCTTTTCGCCGCCGTCGGCGCGTGGCTGGGCTGGCAGGGTCTGCCCCTGACCCTGTTTCTGGCCTGCGCCGTCGGCTCGATCCTGGGATCGGCGCTTGTGCTTGCCGGAAAATATGGGAGAGGGCGGCATATCGCCTTCGGCCCGTTCCTCGCCGTCGCCGCCCTGATATCCCTGTTATGGGGCGCCGAAATTTGGCGTCTTTACGTCAATTTCATAACTGTTTAGTATGTCGGTCGCCGGACTGATCGGCAGCTTTGTTAAGTGACTGACTGGGCAATGATTTCAAACATTCGTAACATATCCCTGCGGGTAGGTTTTTGCTTGGCGGTGGTCCTCGGCGTCGGCCTGTCGGCGGTGAAGACGGACGCGGCCCAGAATGTCCCCTGGAAAGAGGAGATGTTCGAGGGCTTCTTCCAGGAAGAGGACGTCAAGAACGCCTTGCGCTCCGTTCTGCGCCAGAACGGCTTGCAGGTCATCTTCCGTCCGGGAGTGGACGGGAAGGTTTCCGGCGAATTCAAGATGCCGCTGCAAGGCGCCTTCAATAAATTGATCGAGGAAAACGGTCTCCAGTACGACTACGACACAACGACCAGGATGGTCACTATTTTCACCTCCTCCAAGCAGGGGAAGGCGCAGGACTTCGTGCCGATGGGACACGCCACCCAGGAAGGCGTCATGGCGGCGATGCGCGCCGCCGAACTGGGCGGCAGGGTATCCTTTATTGAGAACGCCAACACGGCGCTGGTCGAGGGCAGCAGCGATCAGGTGAAAACCCTGCGCAGCCTGATCGAAAGCATCAGCAGCGCCGGCGAAAAACGCGCCCAGATGAGCAAGTCGCAAGCGCAGGACAGTCTGGAACGCCAGCGGCTGGCGGTGGATCGGCAAAACGCCGACGTGGCCTCACAGCTCGCCGCGCAAAAGTCGGAAGTGCAAAAAAAGTTGCTCAGCCGACTGCTCGATAGCGACAGCCGGGTGATCCCCCTGCGCTTCGCCGCCGTCGCCGATACGAGAAAGGTTTTTCACGGCAAGGAAATTACCGTTCCCGGCATTGACGTGACCTTGAACAAGCTGCTCGGCGACCAGAAAAAGGCCCTGGAGGGCCTGAGCAAGGAAGACCTGGCGCTGATCAAGGAAATCGCCCCGGAAAAGACGATGAGCGGCATGACCATTTCCGTTGACGCCCGCACCAATTCGGTGATTGCGCGGGGTACGCCCGATGAACTGGATCGCATCGAAAAACTGGTGCGCCAGTTGGACAAGCCCGTTCCCATGGTCGAGATCGAAGTGATTATCGTCAAGGCGGAACGGGGACTCAGCGATACCCTCGGCCTCAAATGGGCGGCGGAGCGCAGCGCAAACGCGGCGAGAGTCGCCGGCGTTTCGGGAGCGACATATTCCGGGGCCAATACCGGCATAACGTCGGCTAATCCTGACGCCGTAGCGGCGGGACTTGGCGGGGCGGCGGCGGGAGCGGCGGAAGTAATCGCGGCGGCGACCCAAACCATTGTCGGCGGCTATGTCTGGCAAGGCACCGAATGGGCGCTTCAGACCCAGTTGAGCGCCTTTGAAAAAGACAACAAGGCCCAGACCATCGCCTCGCCCACCCTGGTGACCCTCAACAATGTCCCCGCCAGGGTCGAGCGCACGGGGTCGGAGCATTTCGTTTCCACCACCGGCCAGAACATGCCCTCAACTTTGCAGGAAATCAATGTCGGCCTGGTCCTGGACATCACGCCGTCGGTTATTCTCCGTGAAGATTCCTCGGACGAGGAGCTGGTTCGCCTGAGCGTTACCGCGAAGAACACCACCCTAAGCACCAGCGCCCTCGCCACCTCGGTCGCTTCCGCTTCCGGCCAGGAGGTGCAGACGGAAGTTATTATCCCCAATGAACGCACCTTCATGATGGGGGGATTGCTTGATGACACGCGCAGCGACAATACCCAGGGCGTGCCTTATTTAAGGAGAATTCCTTTTCTCGGAAAATTGTTCGGAACCGATACCTCGACGGATACCTTGGTGGAGACCATCTTTTTTATTACTCCCAAAATAATTTTCCCCGAGGAAATACTGCCCCGCGACATCGCCGAGAGACGCTATCTGCAAAGCCGGAAGATGGGCCTCTCTGAAATGCGAAAAGACGTTCAGGGCAAAAGCGACGTTTCGACAAACAATCTGCAATCCCAGGAAGAAGACGAATAAACCCAGGTGAATCGCTTGAAGGAATTTGATCTTAATTTCATCGTCATGGCCGGGCTTGTCCCGGCCATCCACGCCTTGTTTTCGAGTTGGGGCAAAAAGCCGTGGATGCGCGGGTCAAGCCCGCGCATGACGGATACACGGTATAGGGTCCGCTGAAATGCTTCGTTTGGTCACTTCCATAAACTGGGCGTTGGGGACGTTGATCCTGGGCGTAGCCGTCATGTACGCGCTGGTCGGCGACGTGTTTATTTCCGGCGGCGTCAACGCCTCCGCCGAGGCCGTGGTTAAAAACATCGCCAAGGCGGAAAGAGACCACTACGCCCAGCGCGAGAGATATGTTTATTTTTCCGCAGACGAGATTGCTTTGGCCAAGGCGATGACCACGCTAAGTCTCAAAATGCCGCCGGAGGATTTTCGTTTTGAAGCGTTCACGGACAACGACAATGCGCTGGTCGTCCGCGCCGTCACTTCGATGGGAACGTTGCGCGCCGGGTGGGTTCGTCCGGCGCTTTACGAATATAGAATAAAGTCCGCAGCCGATGTCGGAAGCGGTGGTTGGGTAAATTTGTGAAGATTTGATGGTTGATGGCATGGGAACTATGAGAATTTTGAGAACCGTCGGCATGTCGGCCGTCTGCGCCCTGATTGCGTCCGGCTGTCTGTTGCCCGGTCAAACCACGGAATCAGCCGTCATGGCGGCCCCGTCTTCCGACGTCTCGCCGAAGCCCGCCGCCGCCATTACCATCCCCGCTCCCCAGTGGAAAGTCGGCGATTCATGGACCTACAGCGACGGCTATGGGATGAAGGTGACCGAGGTCAACGCCGATGGAACCGCCGAGTTTACGCGACTGGATGACGCCGATCAGTGGTTTGTTCGCCGGGGATTCTTCACCGAAGAATCCAAATCCCGCACGATATACCGGCGCGTTGTCTTTCGCACCAGCGATCCCATGGACCTGCTGACTACCGGCATTAACCAGCCGGTCTCTTTCGTCCGCGAGTACATGCGCAATGATGAACTGGTTCGCCACCGGACCTCATGGGTGATCGAAGGCCGCGAAAAGATCACGGTCCCCGCCGGAACGTTCGATTGCTGGGTAATCGTTATGCGGACCCAGGGCCTGGATTCAAACTGGCGGGGATTCGAGCGCTGGTATTATAATCCCGATGCCAGAAACTATATTCGACTCGAATATAAATATGGGGAATCTCCCAATGGTTCCAGGGTGCTTATGGAGTATAAGCTTGCGGGTTAGCGTCAACTGTTTTATTGTTTAATTTGTGTGTAAAAATATGCAGGGAGAGATCGTAATGAAGGCAAGAATTTCCAGAGAACAGGGATTTACTCTGGTCGAGTTGATGGTCGTCGTCGCCATCATCGGCATTCTTGCCGCGATCGGCATTCCGCAGATGGTCAGGTTCATCAAGAACGCCGAGACCGCCGAGCCGATTTCCCAGGCGGCGCGCATCGAAAAGTCCATCCGTGGTTATGTTGACGCTCACCCCTCCATGACGGTAGCCGCCCTTACAACCGCCGTTGGAACCACCTACAACAAAGTGGAGGCATCCTGCGCCGCCGCCTGTATGACCGACATTATTCCGGAGGTCGTGCTGTCTGCGGGTCATGGATGGAAATATACGGTTTCCGTTGCTATTGACGCCGACAGGGCTTCGTTCGTCTGCATAAAGGCGGATTCAGCGGCGGCCGGCGCCGCCGCCACGGATGTTATTTACTATTCCACTCAAAGATCGACGCTTCCGGAATGGAACAACCATGCCCTGACCCGGATGTATGTTGCGGGATCGACCTTTACCGCCGGCGGCACCTGTAGCGGGGCCGGACCTGCCGCCACTTACAACGCCGCCCCATGATGACGGCACAGGCTTCGTCTTGATCGTAGCCTGAACGGGTGGGGCATGCCGACCGCAGGGCGTTTCACGGAATGGCGGCAAATCGGCAAAGGCGCCCACGGCGTCGTTCATGGCGCGTTTGACAACAAGCTCGAATGCGAAGTGGCGATCAAGCTGCTTAACAAGCAGGCCCGTGAAAACCGGCGTCTGGTCGAGGGCATGCGCCGCGAGGTGGTGATCTCCCGTCAGCTCCGTCATCCCAACATCTGTCCCATTCACGATATTTATGAGGGTCCGGAGGGCGTCGGGATCGTCATGGACCTTATCGAAGGCATCGATCTGAAGGAGTGGAGCGCGGCCCACAAGGGGCAAATGTCGGCCACCGCCCCCGAACGATTGAATCTTCTTATCCGCGTCTGCGAGGCCCTGGTCGTCGCCCACTCATGTATCGTGCATCGTGACCTCAAGCCCGCCAACATCTTCCTCAAGAACGGCGATATCGGCAAGCCGGTAATTATGGATTTCGGGATATCCGTTCTGGGCGGGCTTGGCGACGGAGAGATCAGCGGAACGCCGAGGTACATGGCGCCGGAACAGTACACGGCGCCGGGCGCGGTCGATCAGCGTTGCGATCTGTTTGCTCTCGGCATCATCGCCTATGAACTGTTTACCGGCAACGTCCCTCCCAATTCCCTTCGCAATGTCATGAAAACCAAGGAGCCGCCGCGCATTCCCCTTGAAGACATTGATCCGCCGAGCGTCTTCTGTCCGGTGATTCCTCCGGTTCTTGACCGGCTGATTTTGCAGCTTACCGCCTACGAGCGGGCGGATCGTCCTTCGTCCGCCGACGAGGCGCTTTCCGTCCTCAGGCGGGTAATCCTGAAAAGCCCGGATGTCACCCCCGGCGCCGGCGCCGCCTATGAACGCAAGCGGGTCGCCGTTCCCGGAGGAACGGACTACCTGGGGTCGCCGCCGACAAGCGCGAACGCCAATGAGAAACCGCCGAGGCGGGTCAAGCTTTCGCCCTTCCTCATTGACGCCTGTCCGGTAAGCAATCGGGATTACATGACTTTTATCCGGGCGACGGGCCGCCCCTTGCCTCCCCTTGCCGGTCATCCTGAGTTCGGGCGTGAGAATCATCCGGTTGTCAGCGTCACCTTTGAAGAGGCCGGTATTTTCGCCGTTTGGGCCGGCGGAAAATTGCCTACCGAGGCGCAATGGGAGCGGGCGGCCAGGGGAGGCGTCAGATTTGCGGAATACCCATGGGGACAGGACGCCCCGCAGCCGTCACAGGCGAACATCAATAACGTGTGGCGCGCCACCAGCCCTGTTGACGCCCATCCGTCCGGGCGCAATCCCTTTGGTATTTGGGATATGTGCGGTAATGTATGGAACTGGTGCGCCGATGTTTTTGACGCCGCTTTCTACCGTTCGCTGGAGAACGATTGTGTGGACCCGATTAATAACGCCCCGACAGGCCCCCGCAGTCTGCGCGGCGGAAGCTACCAGAGCTTTAGCGGCATGGGGCGTTGCGCTTTCCGTTCCTGCGCCGACCCCGGTGAGCGGCGCTCCGACATCGGCTTTCGCCTTGTCTATGACGAGTAACGCAACGTGACTGAACGACCCGACATCAGCCTGAGGATTCATCCCACCGACGGAGATGAATACCTGCTCGCCCTGCCCAACGCCAGAAAACGCCACGTCATCGGCCGCAAGGGAAGAGGCAAGTCACGCGGCATTCATGTGCAGATTCCCGACAAACATATTTCGCTGTGCCATTGCGAAATCAGGTGGGATAACGGCGACGGCTGGATAGTCAACGACCTCAACAGCACCAACGGCGCTATTTTCAACGGAGAACCTCTTCTCAATCCGCAACCGGTTAAAGATAAAGATGAAATCCTGATCGGCACGACCCGGATCATTGTCGAGTATCAGGCGATAACTGAAAAAAACCGCAGGGAGGCCATCGTCGATAGTGAGGAAATGACGATTCCCGGCGGCGCGGCGGCGACGGAAATTTTACCCGAGGCTACAGAGGGAGAGGAATCCACTATTGGAGCCAAAACCACGGTGATGGCCGAATCGTCAGGGGGCGAAGGAACGACAGAGGTCGCTCCCGAAGTTGATAAAACGACCGGCGACGGACGGCAGGACAGGGAACAACGCCGCCCCGTTACCGGCCTGACCGGCATTGCCATTGATCTTGTCAAAGCCAATCTGCTCGGGGAAGCGATGGCGAAAGCCCTGACGCAGACGGCCAGGGACAGCGGCCGCACCTTTTTTAAAACCCTCGCCGATGACGACTCGGTTCGTTTCAAGGACGATATTTTCGATTTTGTCGCCAAGAAGCTGGGAATTCAGTTGATCAGGGACGAAAGGTCGCTCGGCGATGAAGTGATCAGCGTTGACTGGCTCCCCATTGCCGCCGCCGAGACCATGGGGGTCCAGGTCCTGGAGCCGCGCCGTAAAAACACCGTCCGTTACGCGACCATCGATCCGTTCGATATCATGCAGGATGATTGGGTCGCCCGCTGCGCCAGGTCATCGGTAGAGAAGGTTCTGGCCTCGCCGGGTTCCTTCTTCACCACCATCAACCGTTTGAAAAACCTGGTAAGCGAAGAAGAGGCCGGCAAAATCGGCATCGCCATTGACATCACCATGGATCGTGAGCGGCAGATTCGCAGCAGGATCGAAAGCATTGACGTTCCGCAGATTGTTAATTTCTTTCTTCATCGCGGATTTATGCAGGGGGCGTCGGATATCCACATCGAGCCGACCGAAGACAGCGTTCTGGTGCGCAATCGCGTTGACGGCATTCTCCACGAAGACACGACGCTGCCGCAGCAACTTCATCCCGGAATTATTTCGCGGGTGAAAATCATATCGGGAATGGACGTGGCGGAAAAACGGCGGCCCCAGGACGGAAGAATCGGCGCCGTGATCAGGGGTACGCCGATTGACGTGCGCGTCTCCTCCTATCCGACCGTTCACGGTGAAAAGGTGGTGATGCGTCTGCTGGACAAGAGCGCCCTTAGGCCGTCGCCGGAAGCCCTGGGGCTGTTGGCCAGAGACCTGCGCGTGCTGAAGGACAAGATTAATGCCCCCTACGGCCTGATGATGATCAGCGGCCCCACCGGATCGGGGAAAACGACGACTCTGTATTCCTGTCTCGGCAGCATTGACAAGGACGCCAAGAACGTTCTGACCATCGAAGACCCCGTTGAATACCGCGTCAGGGGCGTTCATCAAATGCAGGTCAACGAGAAGATCAACCTTACCTTCGCTTCCGGCCTGCGCACCATTCTTCGCCAGGACCCCGATGTTATCATGATCGGCGAGTGCCGGGACGTGGACACCTCGTCGATGGCGATTCAGGCGTCGTTGACCGGACATATCGTATTTTCAACGATCCACACCAATGACGCCGTAGGCGTGATCACGCGCCTGCTGGATATGAATATTGACGCTTTCCTTGTTGCCAACGCGCTGTCGCTGGCCGTCGCCCAGCGTCTGGTAAGATGCATTTGCCAACACTGCAAGAATTCTGTTTCCGGGGAAAAATTATTGCGAAAGCTGGAGGAAGAAGGCATTTCCAACGAACGGCTTGCGGTGCTGGGAATAGAGATCGACCCACAGATGTATTATGTTCAGGGCGCCGGGTGCGTACATTGCCATAATACCGGATATTTGGGGCGTCAGGCGGTCTTTGAGCTGTTCGAGATGACCAGCGAGGCGCGGGCGATGATCATGTCGGCCAACTTCAACGCCGATTCCCTGCGCGCGCACGCCATCCGCAACGGAATGACGACCCTGATCAGGCACGGTCTGCATCTGGTCGAAGAAGGAATAACCACCCACGAAGAAGTCATTCGCGTTCTTGGCGAGACCCACTGATGGCAGCCGTTCGTTCGACGCATCTTCTTATTTTCACCCAACAGTTTGCCTCTATGATCCGGAGCAACCTGCAACTCGTTGATGTGCTCGACAATCTGGCCAGGGAAACCCCGCAAGTTAAGCTGCGTGAAGTCGTCGAGGCCGTCTCTCACGGAGTGAAGCACGGCGTCGATCTGGGCGACGCCCTGGCTGAACATCCCAATGTTTTCAGCGATATCTACGTCAATGTCATCAGGGCGGGAATGGCGTCGGGAAGGCTTGGGGAATCCATTGCCCAGATCACCAACTACCTTGCCGTGATGGATACGGTCAGCAGGAAAGTGCGGGGCGCCCTGTCCTATCCCGTTTTCATGCTCGTCGCCTTTTTTCTGGTCTTCAACGGGATGGTTATTTTTATCCTTCCCCGCTTTGCCAAGATGTTTTCCAGTTTCAACCGGGAACTTCCCGTTCCGACCCGAATTCTGCTGGATATCGGAGACTATTGGGTGAGCAATTGGTATTTGATTGTCGGCGGGATTGTTATCGGCGGCTTTACCTTTGCCGCATGGATTGCTTCCGAAGACGGGCGCGCCGTCTGGGACGAACATAAACTCAGGTTGCCGCTGATGGGAAGCATCTGGCGGATGGGCGCGTTGTCCAGATTCCTGCGCACCCTGGCCGTGCAGATCAAAAACGAAGTCCCTATCCTGGAAGCCCTCGTCCTTTCGGCGGAGGCGTCAGCCAATGTTTTTATCCGCGAAACCATCTATCAGATCGCCGAGGACGTCGAGCACGGCGCCGGCCTGTCCAATGCTTTTCGTGAACATGATATTTTCCACGGCATCGTATTGCAGATGATCGCCGCCGGCGAAGAGGCCGGAACCCTCGATGAACTCATGCTGTCTTCGGCTGACTATTTTGAAAGGCTACTCCACGACCGGCTTGAAACGGTTACCGGGCTGATCAATCCTTTGCTGACGGTATTCGTCGGCCTCGCCGTCGCCGGAATGATGGTCGCCTCGTTCCTGCCCGTTTTTCAGATCGGATCAGTGGTTTCCTGACAACTTGCGAGAATATGGGAAATTGAGAAAGCGGGTTCATCGTTCCGCCCGGCAAAATTCCGCATAATTGGTCGACCGTTAATAAGCCGGGTTGAGTGCTGATTGAGGCATTATTACGACCCATATGGCGGCGATGATTTTGTACAAAAGTTCCCTC
>MIAA01000002.1:69790-72373 GCA_001830425.1 Rhodospirillales bacterium RIFCSPLOWO2_02_FULL_58_16 | reverse complement strand
GTTTGCCTATTGGGGCGCTGTTGCGCGACCCCGCATTATAGGCTCGGGAGAGTGACCACCGGAATTACGCTATGTGGTTCAAAAAACGGTGTTACGCGCCGGGTATTTTGCCGCTTTTACCGCCCTGTTATATCCCCGGCAATGGCCTTGAAAACGTCATTGAGTTCGTTCTCGGAAACTCCGAAGCCGACGGTCATCGAAGTGAACCACGGGTATTTCTCGGCCCCCAGATGACTCCAGTCGTTCTCCTTCCTGCCCCTGGTGACGCGCCAAACCGGAACGCCGAGTCCGCCCGCCAGCATCGGCAGATAGGTATCAGCCGAAACCACTCCGTCAAGGGCGGAAACCAGCGACGCCGTACCGTCTATATCATCGAGGAGGTCGAGGTCGCTCCATGTCTTGAGATCAACGCCGAAGCGCTCGTTGATTTCATCGCGTTCTTTATCACTCATGTTCACCTGAAGCCCGACAAACGTCGTTTCCGGCATGGCGAAGACCGCTCGCCAGCATCCCAACGGCGGGAACTTTTCGGCCTTTTCATCCGTCATGTGCAGACTGCGCCAGCTTACTCCTACCTTTCTTTTGCCGGCCGTTCCGCCCAGACGATTGCGCCAAAAGGCCGTCCGCTCCCGGTCGGCGGCGAGGAAGGCCGCAGCGTTCGGAAAACTATTCAGCGTCGGCCTGAAAAATCGCGGCAGACTTCCCAAAAAGGCGAAATAATCCACCCCCGGACCTGATCCGGGGGCCGTCCACTCTACATCCCGCCATTGGACCGGAGCATCGGCGGTGAACTTGTTTTCGCCGTGGATTGACGCCTTGGGAAACGAACGCGCAAACAGGGGAACGAGGCGACGGTCGACTTCGATCAGGCAATGTCCGGCCCTGTTGATGACATCGGGAAGGCACTCGGCCAGCATCAGTTGGTCGCCGATTCCCTGTTCGCCCCAGATCAGGATCGTTTTTCCGCTTAACTCCTCGCCGTTCCATATTTTATCGGCGAAGGGGCCGTAAGTGGTGACGGTCGAGCGCCATTCAAACTCGTACCATCCTTCATCCAGATTGCCGTTGCCGAGAAGCCGGATGGAACGGTTGTCATCCCTCGCGGCGCAGCGGGGATCGGCGGCCAGCGCCCGCCGGTAAGCGGCCAACGCCTCGTCCCGTTTCCCCTGCTTTTTCAGAACGATGCTGAGGCTGTAATCGGCGGCGGCGAACAATTCGGCGGCTCCCGCGCCGTCGCCCACCTGGAGGGCGATCCGGCCCAGATAGTGGAGTGTCTGCGCGTCGTCGGGCTTGATCGCCAGCACTTCCTTGAACAGCGAGAACGCCTCGCGGCGGTTTCCGGCGTTGAAGTATTCTACGGCGGCGGCAAACGGGTCGATGATCAAGGCCTTGTCCTCATGGGTTATCTTTTTCAATAGCTTGGATAAGCCTTCTTGGCTACGATTTTGCGGTCAACCGGGGGCAGGGGAAAGGCGCGAATGGCGGCGACTGACTTATCATTGAACGCCGCCATCGGGTTGCACCGGGCGGGCCGTCTGCAAGAGGCGGAAGCCGTCTATAAGGCGCTCCTTGAAAAAGACCCGTCTAATGCCGAGGCCCTTCACTACCTTGGCCTGATCGCTCACCAGATCGGCAGGAACGACCTGGCCGCAGAGCTTATCGGCAAGTCGCTGGCGATAGACGACCGTCAGGCGGTTCATCACTATAACTTCGGCGAAGTCCTGCGGGCGCTGGGCAGGGTTGATCAAGCCGTCGCCGCCTACCGCCGCGTCCTGGAGATCAACCCGCAAAGCGCCGAGGCTCACAACTCCATCGGCGTCGTCCTGGAAGAGCAGGGCAGGGGAGGCGAGGCGGTTGAGTCATATCGTCGTTCACTGGCCCTCAATCCCGGCTATGCCGAGGCTCACTTCAATCTCGGCAACGCCCTGCGCGGCATCGGTTGCACCGATGAGGCCATCGCCTCGTACCGGCTGGCCCTGGGAATTAATCCCGCCTACGCCGCAGCTCACACCAATCTCGGCGTCGCCCTGGAAAGCCAAAACCGCATTGACGAGGCGATTCAGTCCTATCTGCGGGCGCCGGACTTCGCCAATGCCCTGAACAACCTTGGCGTCGCCCGGCAAAAGCAGGGGAGGCTCGAAGAAGCGATAGCCTCCTACCGGCGAGCGCTGGAGATCGACCCCGCCTTCGCCGAAGCCCTTAGCAATCTCGGCAGCGTTCTGGGCGATAAAGGCTTGGTCTCTGAATCCATCGCTTGCTTCCGCCGCGCCCTGGAGATCGATCCCAGCTTCGCCGCCGCCCACTCCAACGTGATCTTTAATCAGTTTTATGATCCGTCGGTGGATATGGCGGGCCAACAAGATGAGCGCCGACGGTGGAATGAACGGTTTGCGTTGCCGCTGGCGTCAAGGATCAAGCCCCACGCCAACAGCCGGGTTCCGCATCGTCGTCTACGCATCGGCTATGTTTCGGCCGATTTCAAGCGCCATTCCGCTTGCCAGGGGTTTGCTCCCTTGATCATTGACCACGACCGCTCTCGATTCGATGTGGTTTGCTATGTCGGCAATTCCGCTACGGACGCGA
>MIAA01000002.1:36629-69775 GCA_001830425.1 Rhodospirillales bacterium RIFCSPLOWO2_02_FULL_58_16 | reverse complement strand
GATCTGTCCGGGCACACCAACGGCAATCGCCTGTTGGTATTCGCCGAGAAACCGGCTCCTGTTCAGGTGACCGGCATCGGCGATATGGCGCCGGGGCTTTCGGCAATCGACTACCGGATAACCATGCCCGCCTACACCCGGCCTGAAGAGGAACATTTGTTCCCCGAAAAGCCTATTTATATGCGGACCTGTTTCGGCTTCGCTCCGCCCGCCGCCGCGCCGCCGGTGGTCCCGCCGCCGTGTCTGGAAAGCGGAGCGGTGACCTTCGGCTGCCTCAACCGGTTCTCCAAGGTCTCCGACGATGCGCTGTCCTTGTGGGCGGGGATACTCCACGATGTTGACGGCGCCCGTCTGCTGATCAAGTATGGCCAGATGGACGAGCCGGCCATCCGCCGCCGGGTCATTGATTTCTTTTCGGGCGAGGGGATAGCCGAGGACCGCCTGATCCTGCTGGGGCGCACCCCTCAGCCCGAGCACCTCAAGACCTATGGGCGCGTCGACATCGCCCTTGATACCTTTCCCCAGGGCGGCGGCATGACGACCCTTGAGAGTTTGTGGATGGGAGTTCCGGTGGTCGGCTTCGCCGATGACGTTAAAATCGACAGCCGGATGATAAGGGTGTTTTGCGAGCCGCTGGGCCTGCATGATTGGGTCGCCGCCGGCGCCGATGAATACCGCCAAATCGCCGTTATCATGGCGGGGCGGACGGACATGCTGGCCGAACTGCGTCGTGAACTGCGCGGGCGGGTCCTTGACCTTTATTCCGGGTTTGTCAAAGACATGGAGCGCGCCTACGGCGTTATCTGGAAGCGTTGGTGCGACGGCGAGAAGCCGTCGCCCCTGCACATCGCCGGAGATTAGGGTGGAGATTAGTCTGATGTATTGCGTCTGCCTCTTCAAACCGCTACTTTTGCAACAGGTCTAGTGGGGGAGAGCCATGCTCAAACGACTTCGTTTTACCAATTTCAAGACCTGGACCGAAGCCGATCTTACCCTTGGGCGCATCACGGGACTGTTTGGAGCAAACTCATCGGGGAAGACCAGCATAATTCAATTTCTGCTCATGCTTAAACAGACCAAGGATGCGACTGATCGCGCCATTTCCCTTGAATTGAATGGACCTCTGGTTGAGCTTGGGACTATCAATGATGCCCTTTACGCTCATGACGATACGCGCAAGATCAAGTTGATGCTCGCATTCGAACGAGAAACAGAACTTGCGCTGGCTGACCCGTCCGGCAAACACAAGACTAACCTTGCTCAATCCAAAAATTTTGAGATCGAAGCTGAAATCGGGGTGCATCAAAAAGCTCCTCGCGCCATAAAGCTGTCTTATAAGCTCGGGGATTGGATTTTTTCCCTCGCGCCGCGTAACGGTGACGATTCCCAGTTTGAACTCAGCGCTTCGGGGCCTGATCCTAATTTCCGCTTTGTGCGAACCACCGGGCGGCCATGGCAATTGCCAAGACCTGTCAAAACCTACGCATTTCCTGATCAGGTCCGAACCTACTTCCAGAATGCGGGCTTTCTTTCAGACTTGGAAGCAGCCTATGAAGCTGAACTCAATCACATCTTTTACCTTGGCCCGCTGCGGGAATATCCCAAGCGGGACTATTTGTGGGCGCGGTCTAGTCCCAGCGATGTCGGACAGCGCGGCGAAAAAGCTATTGACGCTATCTTGGCGGCGACCGAGGCGGGGGAGGTAAGAAATCTTAAGCCTAAGGCTACGCTAAAGTCTTTTCAGGAGATGATCGCCTATTGGCTCCGCGAGATGGGGCTTGTCCACGACTTCAGGATCAAGGAAATCGCGGAAGGGTCTAATAGATGGCAGGCGATTCTGCAAACGCGGGCGAAGACCAGTGAGGTAATGCTTACCGATGTTGGATTTGGCGTTTCGCAGGTATTGCCCGTTCTCATTCTGCTTTACTACGTTCCAGAAGGATCGACGGTGGTTCTTGAGCAGCCGGAAATTCACCTGCATCCCTCGGCACAGGCTGGTCTTGCGGATGCCATAATTAATGTAGCAACACATCGCCGTGTTCAGGTGATTATTGAGAGCCATTCCGAACACCTTCTTTTGCGGCTTCAACGACGCATCGCTGAGGGTTTGATTCCCGCTGATGACACCAAGCTCTATTTTTGCAATGCCCGTGATGGTGAATCGGTAGTTGATCCGCTACGACTTGATCTATTCGGAAACATTGAGAACTGGCCGAAGAATTTTATGGGCGATGCGTTTGGGGAGGCTGCCGCCGCAGAAAAGGCAAGGCTTAAGAAACTGAAAGCCGGTACATGATGCGATGTACCGTGGATACTAATGTTCCCGTTGTTGCAAATGGGCGTAGTGATATGGCTGGCGGGAGCCGCGTACCGAGTATCGATTGCCGTCTTGCTGCAATAGAATTACTTGAAAGGATTTTGAACTATGGCAAGATTTTTATAGATACCGAAGGAGAAATTCAGCGTGAATATCATCGCCACTTGAATCCAAAAGGACAGCCGGGAGTAGGAGATAGATTTTACCAGGAAGTCATTAATAGCGCGCCAAGGCTTGTGGAACGTATTTCCTTGTCTAGGCTGGAAAACGGAGAGTATGTCGATTTCCCGAATGACCCGGCATTGGAGAGATTTCACCAAGATGATCGAAAATTTGCCGCCTTGAGTCGTAAAGAGCGTATTCCTGTTGTTAATGCAACGGATTCTGACTGGGTAAATTATAAAGACAGTCTTGAGCGCAATGGTGTCTCAATCAAGTTTATTTGCGGGTGTGATCCGGCAGGGTGGTTTGACGTATGAATAAAGAAGAACTGATGATACGCCGAGTTCCGGGTTTGTCAAAGACATGGAGCGCGCCTACGGCGTTATCTGGAAGCGCCGGTGCGACGGCGAGAAGCCGTCGCCTCTGCACATCGCCGGAGATTAGCGGGTCTTGAGTTCGCCGACGGAAGCGGTGAAGGCGTAGGCCAGCGGAGCGATTAAAAGAACGGTGGCGATGATGGTGTCCAGATATGCGTACATTTTGTTTCTCCTGAAGAGGGTTTGTTGTTCGTCTGAGGAGGACTATGACGCATGCCGCATGAATCAATGCTGAGCGCATCGTTCATGGCGGGTTAAGGAAAAAATAAATTATACCGCTGAACGAATGAACTGACTCCGGGGATTCCCAAGAGGATATTTTTGTGATTCACTGTTCCTCCACAAGATATGGGGGATCAGATGGGTACAGAACTCAAGATCAGGGAAGATTTAACATCGAAAGAACTCCGTGCGCATGCCCGTCGAGAACGGAACGGGCGGGCGTCGGCGCGGATGTACGCGATTGCTAACGCCTTGGAGGGCATGAAGCGCGCCGATGCTGCGCGGCTTGCCGGGATGGAGCGTCAAGCGTTGCGGGACGCTGTCGTGCGCTACAACGCCGAGTGTCAGGGTCGGCGCATCATCGGCAGCCTCAAAGAAGAGGCGCCCTTGCGGGGTCAGGCGGAGGCTCGGCGCGGACATGGTCACCATCTACCATGGTAATAATCACGGTTTGTCAGCGTCTCCGATCACATACAAGGTACCGATTGCATCGGCCGATTATGGTTCTGGAGATAAAGATAATCGTCGCCTCCGCATTGTGCCCGTATCTCGTTCGGCGGCGGGCGGCGGTTGGAAGCAAATTGACATTACCTTGCCATGCTCTGTTGTCCGGGCTTATACAAAATCTCTATCACTGAGACGATGCCAAGATGTTTCGAGAAGTAGGTATGTGATGTACAAGCATCAAAAGGCTGTTGCTTCTGCGCCGCATTCCGCCGAGCGATGGCGGTTATGGCCGAGTTTCCGGGGCTTGGCTTCGCGCATCCATATCGCCTTTTTATTGGCGGCGGGGATTCCGACCTCGATCGCCGGCCTGGTCGGCATCTTCTATTCGCTTGATGTGTTGAAAAGCGAAACGCTGGCTCACCTCAATCAGGAGGTAATCAGTCGCACCGACGGGTTAGGCCGGTTCCTCGATCAACTTTCCAGCGAGCTTCTTTACCTTACCAGTTCAACCGTCTTGGGCGAACTGTCCGGAACGCCCGATGATATCTTCCTCATGCGTCGCCAGCGGCAGCGGCTTGAGCAGGATTTTGCCTTGTTCGCCCGGGCCTATCCCTACATTTACCAGATTCGCTATCTTGATGCCCGGGGGCGCGAGGTGGTGCGGGTCGACCGCCGGGGCGGGAGCACCTATGTTGTTCCTGAATTTGAATTGCAGGACAAGTCCGACCGTTATTATGTTCATGAGACTCTGAGGCAAAAGCCGGGCGAAATTTATATTTCGCCGCTTGATCTCAATATCGAGGTGGGCAAAGCCGAATATCCGGAGAAGCCGGTCATTCGTCTTGGAACGCCGATTGCCGACAGTACGGGAGCCGTACAGGGCCTCCTGATCATCAATCTGCACGCTGAAATTCTGCTCGATCAGGTCCAGCAATTGGCCGAAGCGCGGGGCGGCATAGCCTATCTGGTCAATGCCTACGGTTTCTATCTGTCACGTTCGGTTCAGGGGACATCGCCGCCGAACATCGAGATGAAGGCGCTGGAAGAATTGGCCGATATCTATCCCCGCCCCATGCTGGCGAAGATTCTGGCCGGCAGTCACGGAACGGAGGAACTGAGCGACTGGATCATCGCCTTCAGCCCGGTGCGCATAAAATCCATGTCGCCGTCAACACCCAAGCCGATGGAGTGGGCAATTGTTCTGGCATTTCCCAAGAAGCAGCTTTTCGCCGCCATATTCAATCTTTATCTGCTCTACAGCACCCTGGCGGTGGGCTTGGCGGTAACGGCCTTGGCCGGGTCCCTGTTGTCGCGTCATCTGCTGCGTCCGTTGTTCCTGCTCGGCAAAGAAACAGAGGCCATCGCCCGGGGCGATTTCGCCAGCCGGGTCGAGATCAAGGGAAGCGATGAAATCGCCGAACTTGGCGAACGATTCAATGATATGGCCACTCAACTTCAACAGAGTTACGCCGCGCTGGAACGGCAAAAGCAAGGCCTTGAAGTGGAAGTAAAGGCGCGCACGGCGGCGCTTGACCGCGAGCGCCAAAACCTCTTGACCGTCATTCAGAGCACCGCCGACGGCATCTTGTCGCTGTCGGATGCGGGGATGATAGAGTTGGCCAATATCGCGGCGGTTGATCTGCTTCATCCTCCTTCCGGCATTCTGGTCGGCGAGCCGATCAGTCGCTATTGGCCGGGTTGGGAAGATCATGTCCGTTCCCGACCCAAGGACCAGCCTGCTCCGTCACGCGCCGACCTTCGCCTGCATGGACGAACCATGGCCCTCAACATCGCTCCGGTGACCAGGGATGATATTTGCCAGGGCTATATCCTTGTGGTGCGCGACGTCAGCGAGGAACGTCGGTTGCAGGACGAGCGGCGCGAACTCGACCGCCAGATATTCCAGACCGAAAAGATGACGACCATGGGCGAACTGGCAATGGGGCTGGCGCACGAGATCGGCAACCCGCTGGCCGGGATGAAAACAGTGGTGCAGGCGCTGCTTGATGAGGAAGGCGACGATGAACACAGGCGAACTTACCTGCAACGCATCGAAGGCGAGATTGACCGATTATCAGTATTTCTACGGACTTTCCACGGCTTCGCCGCGCCCCAGGAAACTACCCCCGTTTCTTGTCGTTTGGAAGACGTACTGGAGGACGTTCTGTTATGGACCCGCAGGGAAGCCGCGACTCAGGGCATTACTATCGAGTACAAGCACTGCGCCGGTCCGGTGCCGTTATTGTGGGCTGATCCTAACCAACTCAAGCAATTACTGCTCAATCTGGTAATCAACGCCATTCACGCCACGACGCGGGGCGGACGTATCGTCATCGGTATGTGCGGAGCGTCACCCGATAAACCGGATGCCCCGGCGCCGCGCATGTATTTTTGTGTTGAGGATACCGGCGTCGGCATTCCCCCTGATGTTTTGCCGCAGATTTTTGCTCCATTTTTTACTACCCGGATCAGCGGCTCGGGTTTGGGGCTTGCCGTAGTTAAGAAGATCGCGCTACAGCATGGCGCGGAGATCAGGGTCGACAGCAAGCCCGGTTGCGGCACGCGCTTCGAGTTGGCGTGGCCGATGGCGCCGGGCGAGACGGCGACGATGACGGCACCTTGCGGACGGAGCATCGGAAATGGCGCAAAGAATTCTGATCGTTGACGACGACACCACTATTCGCCGAACGGTGGCCGAAGTTCTGGAGCGGCAGGGCTACGAGGTGCGGCAAGCCGAAAGCGGCGATGCGGCGGTCGACTTAACCCGCAAGCACGTCTTTGATCTCATTCTGCTCGACTTGCGTCTTCCTGATTCCGACGGCATTGAGGTGATGAAACGAATACGCGAATTCGATGACTATGTTCTGGTCGTCGTTATGACCGCCTATCCCGAAGTTCGCACCGCCATTAACGCTCTCAAGGCCGGCGCTTACGACTATCTCAACAAGCCGTTTGACATCGACGATCTTAAGGGCTTGGTCCAGCGCGCTTTGGAAACTCAACAGTTACGAACCGAGGTCGAGCGTCTGCGCGTTACCTCACGAGGGACCGATGGCGATGGCGGCATGATCGGCGAAAGCTCCGCTTTCCTGACCATGGTCGAGATGATGCGCAAGATCGCCGGCGCCTCGCGGGTGCCGGTCCTGATACGGGGTGAATCGGGGACGGGCAAGGAGCGGGTGGCTCAGGCGATCCATGCCAACAGTCCACGTTCAAACGGCCCGTGGATCACCGTCAACTGTTCGGCTATTTCGGAAGGGCTTCTCGAATCCGAGATGTTCGGCCATGAAAAAGGAGCGTTCACCGACGCCAAGACGCGCAAGCGCGGTTTGCTTGAACTGGCTGACGGCGGGACATTATTTCTCGATGAAATCGGCGATCTGTCCCTGTCTCTCCAGCCTAAGCTGCTGCGCGCCCTGGAGACCCAGACATTCCGTCGCGTCGGGGGACAGGTCGAAGTCACCGTTGATGTCCGGTTTGTAACGGCGACAAACCGCGACCTCAACGCCATGGTGGGCAAGGGGCAGTTTCGGGAAGACCTGTATTACCGGCTCAATGTCGCCGGAATCGACGTGCCGCCTTTGCGCGACCGACGGCCCGATATCGTTCCGCTGGCCCTGTCTTTCATCGCCCAAGGCGCGCAAGTGATGGGGCTGGCCAAGCCGAGGCTCGGCCGGGCGGTAGTCGATCTTCTGGAATCCTACAACTGGCCGGGCAATGTGCGCGAACTGCGAAACGTCATGGAGCGCGCGGTCATTCTGTCGGGAGGAGGGGAAACAATCTTGCCGATCCATCTGCCCAAAGAACTTCTTGCTCCCGGTTCCATCGCGGTTTTACCTTTCGGCGCCGAGGAACCGAAGGGCACATTGGCCGATACCGAGCGTCGCCATATCCTGCGTATGATCGAATTTTGCGGCGGCAACAAAAGCCGCGCAGCCCGGCTTCTCGGCATCTCGCGCCTGACCTTGCGCACCAAACTTGGCCAATACGGTCTCGATACTGACGGGACCGCCGGAGCGGACGAGCGGTAAATTACCAACCACCCGGTTGTTTTTTGATCAGTCTCTCTAATCGTCACCACCCCCATTCTTCCTTGTCGAACGAAGTATCCCCGAAGGGGAATCCTCGCGGCCGTCCGCGCCGATCCATCGTTTTGAGATTTTCTGCGACCGGCAGCGCTCCCTGTCCTTTCGGATTGGCATGGGGATTGCTGTGTATCGCGTAACTACAAGATCAATAAGGGGCGGGGGGCGTTTGTGTTTTCATTTCCGCTGTCGGCTGTTTGTTGCGCTGCCCGGTTCCTTCACCGAGGGCGTCCGCGCCGTTTTTCTGTTTCAATAACAAGGTAAATCCACGCTATGAAATCTCCGAAACACATTTACACGAAACTTACTTGCATGATTGCGGGCGCGGCGCCGCTTGCCGTGGCCCTGTTCTGTTTCCCCGCCGCCGCCTATGAAGAGGGCGATGTGGCGGGAGGCGGCTCGGTCAAGGGCAAGGTGACGTTTTCCGGCCCCTTGCCCGCCGACGCCGTTGAGCAGATCACTATCACCAAGAACCCCGATGTGTGCGGCGAGGGTTTCCGTGAGGTGGTGTGGGTGGACGTCAAGGATGACGCCTTGCGGGGCGTCTTTGTTTTTATTGAGGGCATCGACAAGGGCAAGAAGTGGACTGCGCCCAAAGACGGCAAGTATGTGATCGAGCAGAAGGGCTGCCGGTTCCGTCCCTGGGCGCAATTGATACGTCCGGGTTCGATCGTCGTGCGTCACAGCGACCCGCCGAGCGTTCTGCATAACATCAACACCCGCGAGATGATCGGCGTCGAGACCGGGAACATCGTCAAGCGCACGATGTTCAATTTCGGCCAGCCCGAACCCGGCGATATCGAGCAGGAGTTGAAACCCCGGCGCTCGCCGTTCGTCTCGATCAACTGCGAGGCCCACAATTTCATGTTCGGTTTCCTGATGGCGCCCGATCATCCCTATGTGGAGGTCGTGGGCGAAGACGGAACATTCTCGCTCGACGGCGTTCCACCGGGAACCCACACCGTGAAGGCGTGGCATCCGCGCTACGGGCTTAAGGAAGTGAAATTAACCGTGCCTCAAGGCGGCAAGGTTGACGCGAATTTCGTCTTTTCCAACTGATAATAAGGGGGGGTGACATGAGGCGATTTACTGCAAAGATACTACCCGTTCTGTTTATGGGAGCTGCGGCGCTGGCGGGCGCCGGCTGCACCGGTTCCGAGACCGGCGGCGCAGCTCCGGCGGCGGGGGCTTCCGCCCCGGCTGCCGCCAAGGAGGCTCCCAAGGTTGATCCTCTGCTCCTCGGTCCCCTGGCCGCCCGCAAGGCGCAGGAACCGGCGAAGGTGGAGATGGGTCGGCGGCTGTTCTACGATGCCCGCGTTTCCGGCGACGGCGCCATCAGTTGCGCCACCTGTCACGATCCGGCCAAGGGTTTTGGCGACGGCATGCCGTTGTCGAAGGCCTATCCCGGCACTGATCACTTCCGTAACGCTCCCACGCTTGTCAATGCCGTCTACAAATCCGATTTCAAGAACGTCGGCTGGAGCTGGGACGGTCGCATGGGGGCCGACATGAACGATGTCATCCGTGACATGATCACCGAAACCACCATGATGAACCTCGACATGCGCGTCCTGCATGAGCGCATGAAGCAGGACCCGGAATATGTGCGTTTGTGCAAGGAAGCCTTCAAGGACGAGAAAGACTGCACCTCGCCCTATGCCCGCAACGCCTTGATCGCCTACCTGGAAACGCTGGTTTCCAAGGATGCGCCTTTCGATGCCGGTAAGATGTCATCAGCGGCGCAGAGCGGCCGCGCCGTGTTCGAGGGCAAGGGTAAATGCAGCTCGTGCCATAACGGCGCCTATTTCTCAGACGGCGCTCCGCATAACACCGGCGTGCCGGAGAACATGGAGGTGTTCAAGAATCCGGTCCGGCACCTGACCTATCAGTCCTTGATCGACAATCACGGCGTGCCCAAGCCGCATGTGTGGCGGCGCGATGTCGGCTACTACACCGTCAGCAAGAACGTCGCTGACGTCGGCAAGTTCATTACGCCGACCCTGCGCGAACTCAAGTACACCGCGCCTTATATGCACAACGGCATGTTGGCCACCCTGGCCGACGTGGTGGAATTCTACAACCAGGGCGGTGGCCACGATGATCCGTTGGCGACTGAATTGAAGCCGCTGGGACTGTCGGGCGGCGAGAAGTCCGATCTGATAGCCTTTCTTGAAGCCTTAAGCAGCGCCATGCCGGTCACCGACACGCCGGTCGTGGTGTCCCAGAAATATCAGCCGATCAAGGATTGGCTGAATGTCAAGAATTAGGGGGGAGGGACGTGCGATGAGATTCAACACGCGAAGAATAATCCTTTCCGGCATAGTCGCCGCCGGGGTGCTTTTGGCGTCAGGCGCTTCCGACGCGCTGGCCGAGATGACCAAAAAGCAGTTGATGCCGCTGGGGCCGGTGCCCCAGCCGACGGATAACCTGAATACGCCGGCCAAGGTCGAGTTGGGCAAGTTGCTCTACTTCGATCCCAAGTTGAGCGGCGACGCCAGCCTGTCGTGCGCCGATTGTCATGATCCCAAGCAGGGCTGGGGTTTTAATGAACCGATTTGCCGGGGCTATCCGGGCACCGTTCACTGGCGTAACTGCCAGACGGTGGTCAACACCGGCTATCTCAGCAAGCTGTTCTGGGAAGGCTCGGACGGCAGCCTGGAGGCGCAGGCGCGCACCGCCGCGCAGGGCGCCGTGGCCGGCAACGGCGAGGACGACGTGATGGAGTGGCGTCTGCGCCAGGTGCCGGAATACGACAAGATGTTCAAGGCGGCGTTCGGAACGCTCAACCCGGTTCTCAATGACGCCTGGCTGGCCATTGCCGTCTTCGAGCGCGAAACGCTGACCCAGAAGGACTCGCCGCTCGACCGCTATCTCGGCGGCGACAAGGCGGCGCTGTCGGCGACCGCCGTCAAGGGCATGGAGCTGTTTACCGGCAAGGCCAACTGCATCGAATGTCATAACGGACCGATGCTGACCGATGAGAAATATCACAACCTCGGCGTTCCGCGTCCGCAGGAGTTCGCGGATGTCGGATTGAACACCATCACCTATCGTTGGGAACTGTATCAAAAGGGAATTACCGAGACCGGCTACCGCGACTTCAAGGATGATCCCGGTCTTTATTTCCAGACCAAATACAAGAGCGACATGGGCAAGTTCCGCACCCAGCCCCTGCGCTACCTGAAATACACGGCGCCTTACATGCACGCCGGCCAGTTTTTCACTCTTGATGAGGTCGTCGAATTCTACAACAAGGGCGGCGGCGAAAACGAGTTCACCAAGATGGTCGGCAACAAGACCACGGTTTTGAAACCGCTCAATCTGACCAAGGACGAAAAGGCCGCGCTGGTTGCTTTCCTCACCGAAATCAGCGGTGAGCAGATCACCATGGCGGTCCCCAAGGTTCCGGCATACGCCGCCAAGGCGGATGTCGCCGGCCTGACCCAGGCGCAGGCCAAGCGTATCGGTCTTGAGACCCTGTTGTCATCCATCGGCACGAAGTGAGGGAGATCACCATGTCATCTACATCACATGAATATCACGACGCCCATCAAGAGTGCCTCAGCCGCAGGGCGTTCCTGCGGGGCGGCGGCGCAGCGGTCGGCGGGGTCATTCTTCTGACCGGCATTCCGGGAATGGGCGGACGGGCAATTGCGGCCGAAACGGTCAGTTACCCGCGCGCCCTGATCGGCAAGTTGAGTGAGCTTGAGACCAACAAGCCCATGGCTTTCAACTATCCCGACAAGAACAAAAACTCCAACAGCGTGCTGGTCAAGCTCGGCACGCCGGCCGGCGGCGGCATCGGGACGGGGCGCGATGTGGTCGCCTTTAACACCCTTTGCACCCATATGGGCGGTGATTTGGGGAAGTCTTTCCAGCCCATGCACCAAGCACTCGGCCCATGCCAGTTTCACCAGTCAACCTTTGATCTTACTAGGCACGGCATCATCATCAGCGGACACGGCACGGAAAGTTTGCCGCAGGTGCTGCTGGAGACCGAGAACGACAACATCTATGCGGTCGGGATGCTTGGTCTGATCTACGGTCGCTACGACAATCTCAAGGGTTAGGGGGGAATATCCATGTCAAACATGTCAACTCCGAAGTTCAAGCCGGCCGACAAGGCGCCGCTGCCGCCCAAGAACGCCGATGTCATCACCACCGCCTGCGATTATTGCATCGTCGCCTGCGGCTACAAGGTCTTTCGTTGGCCGACGGGAACTCCCGACGGTGGACCGAAGAAGAACCAGAATGCGCTGGGGCGCGACTACACCCTCGGCCCGTTGCAGGGCGGCTGGGTCGGTCCCAACCAGTACACCCAGGCCGTTTACAACGGTAAACTGCATAACATAGTCGTTGTCGCCGATCCCGACGCCAAGGTGGTCAACGTCGGCGGCGACCACAGCATCCGTGGCGGCTGTATCGCCCAAAAAGTCTACAATTCCAAGGGGCAGACGGCGGATCGCCTGAAGACGCCGCTACTTCGGGTCAACGGCGTCCTGACGCCGGTGTCCTGGGATTTGGCTCTTGATGTCATGGCGGGCGTCAGCAAGCATGTGATCGAGACGCATGGTGAGAGCGCCTGGGCGCTCAAGTTCTTCAGCTATCAGTTCTACGAGAATACCTACGCCCTGACTAAGCTGGCCTTCAAGAGCATCGGCACTCCGGCGGTGGCCGAGCACGACCATCCTTCGATAGTCGATTCAGTGCCGGGCTGGACCGATATCGGCTATGACATCTTCGGCGGCGCTTACGAAGACTTTGCGCTGGCCGATACCATACTGATCTCCGGCACCGATCCGTTCGAGACCAAGACCGTCGTATGGAACGAATGGATACTGAAAGGCATTCAGAAGAACAAGACCAAGGTCATTATGGTCAACCCGCGTCGCACTGCGGGCGCGGCGTTCGTCGAAAAGAACGGCGGCCTTTATATCGACGTCAACCCCGGCTCCGACACTCCTGTTCATCTGGCCATCCAGCGCGTCATCCTTGAGAACGGCTGGGAGGACAAGGAATTCATCGCCAAGATGGTGAACAATTTCTGGGAGACGGATTCCGGCTTCGGCCAAGGCACCCGCAATACGCCCTGGCAGTGGCGCACCACCTGGGGCAATTTCCAGGTCAAGAGTTACGATGATTGGAAGAAGTGGCTGCTGGAACAGGAAGAATCCAAGCCGGAGGTGGCGGCCAAGATCGCCGGCATCGACCCCGCCAAGATACTGATGGCGGCGGAGATGATGGCCAAGCCCAAGGCTAACGGCCAGCGGGTCAAGACCACCATCGCTATCGAGAAAGGCAATTACTGGTCGAACAATTACCTCAACACCGTTTCCATCGGCACGCTCGGCGTGATCCTGGGAGTCGGCGGTCGCCCCGGCTCCGTTATGACCCGCCTCGGCGGACATCAGCGCGGCGGCGCCGCCGGCGGGCCTTATCCCGATATGAAGTCGCCTTACAAGCATCCGGGCCGCCGCCGTGATCGCCTTGACCTCGACCGCTGGGTCGAATCGGGCAATGTCCGCTTTGCCTATGTGGTCGGAACGACCTGGATACAGGCGATGGCCGGCAGTACGGCGCTTGAGGATGCCTTCAAGCGCCAGACCAAGCTCAACCCGAATCAGGTCCGCAATACCGACAAGCAATCAATCATCGACACCCTGATCAAGCGAACCGACTCGGGCGGCATGGTGATGGTCAACCAGGATATCTATATGGTTGATCCGATAGGAAGCCAATACGCCGACATCATACTGCCGGCGTCGGGTTGGGGCGAACACGACTTCACCCGCAGCAACGGCGAGCGGCGCATCCGTCTTTATTCCAAGTTCTATGATGCTCCGGGCGACGCCAAGCCCGACTGGATGATCGTGTCGATGTTCGCCAAGAAGATGGGCTTCGAGGGTTACGACTGGAAGGAATCAAACGATGTGTTCGAGGAATCCTGCCGGTTCAGTCGTGGCGGACGCGAGGATTACAACGCGATCAAGGTCGTTGCCAAGGCCAAGGGCGTCAAGGCGCATGATCTGCTTCGCTCTTACGGCACCACCGGCCTGCAATGCCCATTGCTGCTTGATGACGGCAAGATCGTCGAAACCAAGCGTCTGCATGATTACAATCGTCATCTTACCTTGCCGGCGACCGGTCCGGAGGGGCCGACGATTCTCAACAAGCGCCTCACCTCGTTCGGCTCGCAGACCGGCAAGCTGAACATGCTGAAGGCGCCTTGGGGCTTCTGGAAAGACTTTTACGAATACATGAGTCCCAAGGACGGCGAGTTGTGGATCAGCAACGGCCGCATCAATGAAGTTTGGCAGTCAGGCTTCGATGATCTTCAACGCCGGGCCTACATCCAGCAGCGCTGGCCGGTCAATTTCATCGAAATCAATCCCGACGACGCCAAGACGCGAGGCGTGGAATCCGGCGATATGGTCTCCATCGAGTCGACAAGAGTGCCGGTCCAGAAGGACTTTAACCTCGGCGTCAAGGGCGACGACATGTCCTTTACGGGACTGACGAAGCGCGGGCATATCAAGACCGTTACCGGCCAATTCACCGCCGTTGCCTTGGTGACTCCATCGGTAAAAAAGGGCGTGGCCTTCACTTACTTCCTCAGGAAGGACTCTCCCGCCAACAACATCACTCCGCGTGTTCCGGACCCGGTAACGCAGAACTACCGGTTCAAGATTGCATCCGGGACGATCAAGAAGTTGGGCGAATCGCCGTATAAGTCCACCTTCGCAGAGATGACGTTCAAGCGGAGGGATATCGGATAGTCATCCCTGGGTGATATGAGGTCCCGTGTGCGGCAGTTTCTCCCGACTGCTCCCCCTTGCCTGCGGGACCTCATTCATCTCCGATCCGATCGGTGAACAGGACAATTAATCAGGTTAAGACAGGCGGGTGTGGTGGATAGTATGACCTTGATGGGATCAGATGGTTTTGTGCGTCTTTGCGCCACCGTCGCTCACGGGCGGGATTCAATAGCGCGGTGCGCGGTGGCGAGGGCGTTGGCGGAAACGGACGGCGACGCCGAGGTAGTTCGCCATCTTGTCGCCTTGCTTGGCGATGACGACCCCAACGTGCGGATGGAGGCGGCAGCCTCGCTCGGTCGCCTGCGTGCGGTCGAGGCGCTGGGTTCTCTCGTGGATCGTCTGGAGAGGGACCAGGACGGAGGCGTCCGCATCGAAGCCGTAAAGGCTCTCTCCAACCTCCTCGGCGCCGGCGCAATTGATCCGCTTATCCGTTGCTTGCGGGGGGCGGGATATCCCGATCTTGATTATCGTTGCCATGATCTCGACTATCCCGTTTCAAGCGAGGTGGAGAGTCTGGCTCTGAAAGCGCTCGGCAACTGCGGCGACGAACGCGCAGTCGAGGCGGTGATCAAGGCGGTGGCGGACGAGAACAACCATCATCTTCAGGAAGCCGGATTTTACGCTCTCGCCCGCCTGGGCTATCCCCTGGCCACGGACTTTCTTCTTTCCCAATTGAGCGGTGGCGGTCGTTCGGGACGCCGATGCGCCGCCAAGGCGCTGGTGGAGGTGGACGCCGGGCGCTTCCCTGATTCACCGGTTTACGCTGATGTCGTCGGCGGTTTGACCGCCGCCCTCGGCGATGCCGATCCGTCTGTTCGAGTCGAGGTTATTCGCGCCTTGGCTCATTGGGGGCCGGTAACCGCCGGTGATATTGCCGGGCGGTTGGCGGATCACGATCCGGATGTGCAGTGCGCCGCCGCGACGGCGCTGGTGACGGTGGCCGGCCCGAAGGCCGCCGCCGATCTGCGGAAGATGCCGGTCGGCGCCGACGGTAAAGTGCGCCGACATATAATTACGCTGCTTGGCCGGTGCGGAGGCGAGACCGATGAGGCAGCCCTGCTGTCCCTTCTCGATCAAAAAGATGCCGTGCGCTTGCGACGTGAAATAGTGGAAGCTCTGGGGAATATAGGTGGAGCGGGCGGTCAGTCGCGTTTGTTGTCTATCCTGACAACTCCCCAGGAGGACGATGAAATACGACTGGCCGCCGTCAACGGTTTGAAGGCTTCGCTGACGCCTGCTGCTCCGTCCGGTCAGCATGACGCCGCAGTCGCCGCTCTCCGGTCGGCTGTCCGGGACCCGAGTTTGCATGTGGCGGTCGCCGCCATGTCGGTTCTGGCCAAGGCGGCTCCGACCGAGGTCGTATCGTTGCTGTCGCGTATGGTGCAAGACGAGGTTGACCGCTTGGCCATCCGACTTCCGGCCAATGGCGGGAACGCCGATCCGACGCCGCCGGAAACAGAGAGAACGGAGGATGAGGAAGCGGGCGATCCGGCTTCCTCCACATTGGCCTCGATCCTGGCGGCAAACCCCCGGCGCGAGCCGGAGACGGGCGAAAAATCCGAACTCCCGGCCAATACCGGTCAGCAAACCATCGCGGCGGTGCATCTTCTCGGTAATTTAGGACAGCCGGGACCGGATGTTTTGGTTGCCCTCTCCGCCGCCGCCGCGTCTTCTGACGACGGATTGCGGGCGGCGGCTTTGCGGTCTCTGGGCCGTCTCGGTGAGCGAAATGCCTTGCCGCTGGCAAGGGCCGGTCTCGGCGCCGAATCACGCGATGTAAGGATCGCCGCCGCCGGCGCGTTGGCGGAACTGTCCGGCGGAGAAGCGGTCGAAAGCGTCGTTAAAATCCTGCTTGATAACAGCGATCCGATGATTCGACGGTGTGCGGTTGACGCGCTGAAGGCGATGGGCGACAAGGCGCCGCCGGCTCTCCTCATCCGCGCTCTCGGCGACGAGGACAGAGGCATCTGCCGGGCCGCATTGGCGGTGATCGGGCCGGAATCGAGCTGGCCGGAGATCGGCGATCAACTGCTTTTGCTCTTGTTTAACGGCTCCGATGAGACTCATGGCGAGGTGGTGCGGACGCTTGCCAGGATATCTTCCATTGATGCCGAACGACGGTTGCTGGCAATCGCCGGCGATTGCAGCAGCGAACATCTCCATGGGATATGCATCGAAACGCTGGTGGCCATGCGCGCCGCCGAACCCGGCGCGAACGGGAAGACAAAATGCCACTAATGAATCGTCAAATGATGCTGAAAGGGCCGGCGGTGATTTTCCTTCTTTCGGTAGCTGCGACGGAAGCCGCCGCCGGTTCGATGGGGTCTGCGGAAGCCTACTCCCGCTTGGCGGCGGCGCGGGATGTCTTCGAGACCAACTGCGCCGTCTGCCACGGCTACGACGGCGCCGCCCTGGTCGAAGGGGCGCCCAGCTTTGCCAAGGGCGAACGGCTTGAAAAAAAGGATGCCGAGTTGCTGAAAACCATTAATGACGGAAAAGACCCGATGCCGGCCTGGAAGGATGTCATCAGTCCGACCGAGCAAAAGGCGGCGCTGGCTTACGCCCGCACGATTACAGGCGGCAAGGCGTTCGCCGATGCCTGCGCCGTTTGCCATGCCGAGACGCTGCCGAAGCCCAAGAAGGCGGCGAAGCGGATGTCTGACGGCGGCGGTCTTTGCGAGAAGACGGAAGCCGAAAACTCATTCAGCGACACCGAATACCTGGCGGTTGCCGGGTTCCTGACCGCATGGGGGAAGAAATGACCGCTGCCCGGACGACGAGGAGTCGAAATCTGCTGATCATGGGCGTCGCACTGGCGGCAGCGCTGATGGCCGCCTGGCCGGCTTTTGCGCTCGAACCCAATGAGTATCGGCAGTTCGTGGGCCTCGATTCGCGGCGTCTGGTTTGGTTCCTGGCGCAAATGCACCTCTTCTTCGCCGCCTTCGTGCTGGGTGTGCCGCTGTTTGCGGTGATCATCGAGATCGTCGGCTGGAAGCAGAACGACGCCAAGTTCGACAAACTGGCCTACGAATTCACCAGCCTGCTCAGCATCGCCTATGCCACCACGGCGGCCTTCGGCGGGTTGCTGGCCTTCGCCCTGTTCACTCTCTATCCGACCTTCATGGGTTATATGGCGGGCATCTTCAAGGACATCATGTTCATCTATGCGCTGCTGTTCTTCGGCGAGACCTTCGCGCTCTATCTTTACTACTACGGATGGGACTGGTTGAGCGACCGCAAGCCGTTTTCGCTTTCGCTGCGGCGTGTTTTCCAGGGAGTGGGCGCAGTGATCATGGCAATCGGCGCTTTGATGCTGGTGGGAGCGTTCGGCGACGGAATGCGCGGCGACACCCGCGTCTGGATCGCCCTTCTCTATATCATGCCGACGGGCGCCGGCTTCCTGATTATGCGCGACGCCAAGTCCGTACATGTGATGATCGGCATCCAGCTCAACATTTTCGGCACGGCGATCATGCAACTCGCCAACAGTTGGGCGGGATTCATGATGAGTCCGGTCGGCGTCGATACGGACGGCGTGTTCGTCGGAACCACATGGCAGGCCTTTGAGAACATCTTGGCCACGCCCATCGTCATTCATCGCATTCTCGGCAACCTCGCTTTCGGCGGGCTGGTCGCCGGCTCGTATGCCGCTGTCAAGTTTATCGGCGCCAAGACCATGGAGGAGAAGGCACACTACGACTGGATGGGTTATATCGCCAACTTCGTGGCCATCAGCGCCCTGATTCCGCTGCCCTTCGCCGGCTACTATCTGGGGCGCGAGGTCTATTCGACCAGCGCCGTCATGGGCAACAACATGATGGGCGGCGACTTCTCGTGGACCTTCATTATCCAGGCGATGCTGGTCGGGTCATTGTTCCTGATCAGCAATTACTACCTGTGGAGCGGCATGACCCGCATTCCGGGAGCAGAGCGTTATTACAAGTACATCAAGTACATCCTGGGGGTCATCATAGTGTGCTTCGCCGTCTGGCTGACCCCGCACAATCTGCCGCTGTCCGGCCAGGAAGTGGGCGCCATGGGCGGCAGCCAGTATCATCCGACGCTGAAATACCTCGGCTTGATGCCGGCCAAGAACGCGGTGGTCAATCTGATCATTTTGTCCACTTTTTTCAGCTTCCTGCTTTACCGCCGGGGCAACAAGGGCGACGTAGTGCCCATCAGCCGGCAGGGTCGTCTGCCGAAAATCGTGATTCCGCTGGCCGGCGCGGCGGCGATCACGCTGGTCGGCCAGTATGCCGCGACCCTGCTGACGATGGACCCGGCCGGCCTTGATTTGCCCGCTGATCGCGCCGTGTACTTCCGCACCGTCGGCTATCTGCTGTTGTTCAATTGCGCCGTTGCGGCGCTGGCAGTCGGTCTGGCGCTGAAGGACAAGGGCAAGTTGGCCCAGGTGCTGTATCTGGCCGTCACCGCCTTTAACGTCGCCGTCTTCCTCGGCGTTTATGGCTTCGTGGTGATGGAGAAGGCCTCGCCGTTCCTGCGTAACGTCGCGGTCAGCCAGTTCCTGCAATTGATCAGTTGCCTGATTCTGGTCACCGCCATTGATATGTTCCTGTTCCGGGGCGCCAAGGAAATCGGCCCGTTGCGTTGGGGCAACATGACCATGCGCAGCCAATACGCGCTGATGCTGCTCACCTTTATCATCACCATGAATATGGGACTGATGGGTTTCATTCGCTCAAGCCTGCGCGGCGACTGGCATATCTTCGGCGTCATGCGCGACACCTCCGACTGGTCCTTCACGCTCAGCAACTTCTCGATGACGCAAGGAGTAAGTTTGGCGGTCCTGACGTTCCTGCTAGCCGTAGCCTTCATGTTCTGGTTGGGCGGCATCAATGCCGGCAAGCACGGCGAGAAGTCTGAATGAGAATCATACGGGAAAGCCAAGATGTCCAACGCGGTTAGCAAGGTCTTCGTCTTCCTTCTGCTGGTGCTGACCACGTTCCTGTGGGTCGGCTACTCGGTCACCGGCCTTACCGGCGGCGAGAAGAAGGCGGCAAACGTCGTCGAGGTCAGCCCCGAAGGGGGCGAAGCCATCTATTGGGGCAAGGGCCGCTGCTATACCTGTCACAGCATGGGAGGACAGGGCAGCGCGGTGCGTGGTCCCAATCACGGCCAGTTCGGCGACAAATTCCCGCTGCCGATGGGGGGGCGCGCCGTTGAGCGCGCCAAGGATCGCAAGGACAAGACGGGGCAACCTTTTACCGCTACTGACTATCTGGTCGAAAGCCTGGCCGATCCCGGCGCCTTTTTGGTTGAAGGCTACAAGAATGAGATGGCCGTCGTTTTCGCGCCGCCGATTTCGCTCAGCCTTGACGAAATCAAGGCGGTGATTTCTTACCTGCAAAGTCAGGGTGGCGACGTTGACATCGACGCGCTCAATAATCCGAGCGGGATATCTAAGAAGTTCTATGACAAAATCCAGGCGGCGGCGGCGGCCGGAGGCGGCGACCCAGGCCACGGCGCCGCCGTATTTAAGGACACTTGCGCCTTTTGCCATATGGTCAAGGGCGGCGAAAAACCCGGTCTGGCCGGACCCGACCTGTCGGAAATCGGCAAGCGCGGCATCAAATACATTTCGGAAGCAATTCTCAGGCCGACCAAGGCCATCACCAAGGGCTTCGAGACACATGTGGTGACCGACAAGAACGGAGGTCTGGTCACCGGCCTTAAAACCCGTGAGACCCCCGACGAGATCGACATCGCCAAGGTCGCCGGCGAAGTAGTCACCATCAGGCGCGTTGAGATCAAGGAAATCACCCAAGACCCGACCAGAAGCCTGATGCCGGACGACCTTTCGGAGGCAATGACCGTCAAGGATTTCCAGGATGTGTTGTCGTACATGATCATGCAGAAGGGCGAGTGACGATGAAGATCGCAAGATTCAGGATAGGTCGTTTCGGGACTATCGTGCTGGCGTTGCTGGCGGTCTTCTCGCTGGTCAAGTGGGGAATCCCGGCGGCGTCGAGGCAGATCACCGGAATGCCGTTTCCCTTGCCTGTGCCCGGCACCCTGGTGTTGTTCTACATGGTGCTGACGCTGGTGGCGCTGTTCCTGTTCGTTACTTTTAATGACGACAATCTTGACGAATTCATGCGTCCGCTACGCCGCTTCATCGAAGGAGGATACGGCAAGAAGCTGCGCCTGGCGGTGATGGCGATGCTGCCGCCGCTGGTCGGCTGGCAGGTTTACGACGCTACTGTTCCAAGGTTCGAGGTCCCGTCGTCGTTGCGCATCCAGCATCCGTCGTCGAACTTTCCCAAGGAAATGGAGGCGGTCGAGAATCCGCTGGCCAACCCTGCCGACGCCGATATCGAGGCTTTCGTACAGCAGGCCAAGGCCGGCGAGGCTGCCTTCATCCGGCAGGTGATGCCCGATGTCGAGCGGTGGCGGAAGAAGAATCCCGGCAGCCCGGCGCTTGGGTTCATCCCCACCGAGCCGATGAAGAAGTATCTGGCTGAACTCAAGTCCGGAACTTCAAGCAAAGAAAGCGCCAAGGCGGCGTTGCTGGAGAAGACGCTGTTCGAGGGCCGCGCCCTTTACGCCATGAACTGCCGCCCCTGTCACGGCGACAGCGTGTCGGGCGACGGACCTATGGCCGACGGCTTCAAGTTGCGGCCGATCAATTTCACCGACAACGGCACTATCGAGACGATTGTTCAGGGATACACATTCTGGCGCGTCAGCAACGGCGGGCCGGGCTTGCCGGTCGAGGCTACGCCCTGGGATTCGGCGATGCCGGAATGGAAACTCAATCTTACCGAGGAAGAGCGGTGGCGGATCATCATGGCCGAGTACGATTTCGCGCAGAAAACGCCGCGCATACCGGAGTCTCACTGATGATTAGCAAATGGCTACTGGCGATGGTGATGATGGCGAGCCTTGCGCTGGCGACCGGCGAGGCGGCGGCAGCCGACCGTCCCGCCATGCCGATGCCGCCTGAAACGCCCGAATTGTTGGATAAGGGCAAGTTGATTTATTTCAAGCGGTGCAGTTTCTGCCACGGGCTTCTCGGCGACGGCGAGGGGCCGGCTTCACCCTATATGGACCCTCGGCCCCGTGATTTCACGCTCGGCACTTTCAAGTTCCGCACTACCCAAAGCGGCGAATTGCCGACTAATGAAGATCTGTTTCGCACTGTCAGCCGGGGACTCTCGGGGACGGGGATGCAGGCCTTCGACAGCGACGTTATCAAGAACGGACTCAGCGAAGACGAACGATGGGCGGTGATTGCCTATGTTAAGACCTTCGCCCCTGAATTCAACGATCCGTCTCTGGACCCGGTCAAGACCGGCAAGGTGGTGGCGTTGCCTAAGGATAAAGTGTCCCTGGACGCCGAATCCATCGCCAAGGGAAAAGAAATCTTCGAGAAAACCAAGTGCTGGGAATGTCACGGCAAGTTGGGGCGCGGCGACGGCCAGAAAGCGTTTGATCGCAAGGATGACTGGGGCTTCCCGATCCGTATCCGCAACGTCACGCTGCCGTGGAAGATCAAGGCCGGCAATGAGGTCGAAGACATTTTCATGCGGTTCTCGACCGGCATCAACGGCACGCCGATGCCCTCATTCGCCAAGACGCTGAACGAGACCGACCGCTGGTATCTGGCTAATTTTATCAAGTCGCTACAGCACAAGGAGGCAGACAGCCAGGTTCTGTTGGTGCGCAAGGTCGAGGGCGATGTTCCCGACGCGCCCGATGATTCGAGATGGGCCGCCGCCGAGGCGACGGACGTGCGCCTGACCGGCCAAGTAGTGGCCGCTCCCCGTTGGCAGAATCCCGGCATCGAGATGGCGACTGTCAGAGCCGTCTACAATGACAAGGAGATCGCCTTCCTGATTGAATGGAGCGATCCCTTCAAGGATGTCATTCATGCCTCGGACAAGGAGATCGACGTTAAGGATATTCGCGCTCCGGGCGCTTTTAATTCCTATGTTCGGGCCAACGGCATGGTGCCGCGCCAACTTGCGACCTTCCGTGACGCAGTGGCGCTGCAATTTCCCGTCAAGCCGCCCGAGAGCGCCAAGAAACCTCATTTCGTGCGTGGTGATTCATCCAGCGCCGTTCATCTGTGGGTATGGAAGTCGGATGTTGACGCCGCCGGCGGTCACGCGGTGGAGGAGGCCAATTCCAGGGGCTGGAGCCAGCCTCCCAAGGTCCAGGCCGAGGAGCAACAACAGGTTGTATCCAGGGCCGTCTGGGATCAGGGGCGCTGGTCGATGGTGATGAAGCGTCCGCTCAACACCGGCGACAAAAACGACGTGCAGTTTGAGCCGGGCCGCTTCATTCCCATGGCGGTCAACGCCTGGGACGGCTCGAACGGCGAACACGGAATGATCATGAGCCTGTCAACCTGGCGCTATGTGCTGCTGGAGGCGCCGGCATCGGCAAGCGTTTACATATACGCTCTGTTTGCTGTTATGCTGACCGCCGCCGGGCTTTACCTGCTGGTTCGTTGGGTCGAGGCGAGGTCGGCAGTCTCCTCGACGATCAGCAATAAGGAAGGCGTATGATTACCGATGCCATGCCGTCTTGGCTGGTGAACCTGACTGCGCGGTTTTGATATCGCCCGGTCGTAACTTATGGAGGAATGTATGTTCAAGTATATCCGTGCCTCGGCTCTGGCCATCGCCGTCGGCGGCCTCGTCGCTCTCGGTTCCGGCGGAGCCTTCGCCCAGACCGCCAATCCTTGCGCCGCAAAGCCGATGGAGGACAAGAAAGCCGCCAATCCGTGTGCTCCGAAGACGGAAAATCCCTGCGCTCCCAAGGCCGGCAATCCTTGCGCTCCCAAAAAGTAACCGGACCCGCGACCGGTCGCCCGGGAGGGTGGCCGGTCCTTGTCTTTTGAGGATTCCTGTCATGATGAACCGAAACGAGTATACCCTTCGCCGCATCTTTTTGTTTATGGCGGCGGCGCTGATAACGGCAATGGCGGCGACCGGCGCCATGGCGGCAAATCCTTGTGCGCCCGTGGCGGCAAATCCGTGTGCGGCCATGCCGGGGATCGACTCCAAACTGGTCACCCGACCGGCAGGGACAAGCCTTTTTAAGGGTGATCCCGCCTCACTCGCCAAGGAGGGCGAACGCCTGTTCAAGGACCAGAAACTCAGCACCAACGGGCTGTCTTGCAGCAGTTGTCACGAAGACAACAAGGCGTTCATGCCCGGCTTCGCCGAGCCTTATCCCCATTTCGTGGCGATGGCGGCCGAGATGGGCAAGGTGAAATCCGTCCATTTGGATGAAATGGTGCAGTTCTGCATGGTGGCGCCCATGGAGGCCAAGCCGCTGGCTTGGGAGTCCAGGGAATTGGCGGCGTTGGCGGCGTACGTCGGCGAATTGCAAAAGAAGTTCCAAAGCAAGGTTATGAATCCCTGCGCGAAGCAATGACATGATGAGGGATGTCCAGTGATCGGGAATGACTTAAAGTCATCCGCTGTTGCCGCCATACATCTCCGCCTCCGCTCTCCGCCGCCGCCGCTGACGGCAGCCAAGCTTAAGGAAGCCTTACGGCTGCCGCTCGACCGGCAGGAACAGCGAAAAGTTCTAGTGGAGTGTCAGACGATTCCTATTTCGGTGAAGTCCGGCTTAAACCGGGAGATCGGGGAGTTAACCTCCCCCGACCCCTCCTTGGTAAGGAGGGGAAAAGTTCCTCCCCTTACGAAGGGGAGGTTAGGAGGGGTTAAATTGCGTAAAGCGCGGGAAACATTTGTTAGAGTCAATCCACTAGAAAACAAAAGCCTTCTCAAGGGCTTGCGGGTCGAGCAGTAGGAAAATTTTGCGGAAGGTTTGCGCCTGGGGAATGCCGTCTTTAAAGGGGAGTATATTTGCGCATTGGGACCGCATAATCCGGGACCGATCAGTCTCTCCGTCCCGCCCGGCGATGCCGTATTGCCGACAAGCCTTGGAAACTACGGGACGAATTGGGGCGTTAAAATGACAAAAAGCCAATTAAAACAATGGGTTAGGTAATGGCGGATGGGGCGGGATTCGAACCCGCGATACAGTTTCCCGTATACTGGTTTAGCAAACCAGCGCCTTCAGCCTCTCGGCCACCCATCCTTTATCGTGTCACCGGATTAGTCGCACCCGGACGGTGCCTTCTACAAACTGCGCCGGTCGCTGTCAATGAAGCCGGTTTATTCCGGCGTTATCTGTTGCGCGGCATTCTCCTCCATGTCGCGATCATAGTCGCCGCACCAGTCGGTGGCTTTGGTTTCCATCCATACCGTAGTCAGCGCGCTTGCGGTGGGGGCGTAGCGGCAGCACAGGCCTTTCTCCTGGGGCCTGATCTGTCCGTCCGCTCCCCGCTTGTCCTGAAGCCCGGAGAAGGCGGAGCTTAGTCTTGTTGATTTATGGCGAAACTTCCACGGCGGACGCCAGAATCGGCAGTTTCGGCAATATTCGATATCTGTTGCGGCCATCTTGCGTCCCCCGACAGTTTGGCTTCTAATCATTAGCATACACCATAAGGAGACGCCCGTGAAAACGGATAACCGATTTTCCGTCACCACCGGTCCCATCGCCGGTTCCCGCAAGGCCTATCAGTCCGGCGTTCTGTACCCGGACATCCGCATCCCCGTGCGCGAGATTTGCCTGGAGGAGTCTTCAGGCGAGTCGCCGCTGCCGGTCTATGACTGCTCCGGCCCCTATACCGACGTCGCCGCCGATATTGATATCCGCGCAGGGTTGGCGCCCATCCGCCGCCGCTGGATAGAGGAGCGCAACGACGTCGAAGCGTACGAAGGCCGCGCCGTTCGTCCCGAAGACAACAGCGGTTCCGGTAGCGGCGTCGAGCCTTTCGCCGGCCATGGCCGGATTACGCTGCGGGCCAAAAACGGCGCCGCCGTCACCCAGCTTGCCTATGCGCGGGCCGGCATGATTACCCCGGAGATGGAATACGTCGCCATCCGCGAGAACGAAGGCCGCCGCCAGGCATCTGCCGCCCCCCGCGACGGCGAGCCTTTCGACGCCGAAATTCCCGATCTGGCGACGGCCGAGTTCGTCCGCGACGAAATCGCCGAGGGACGCGCCGTGCTGCCCCTCAACATCAATCACCCGGAAGCCGAGCCGATGATCATCGGCCGCAATTTTCTGACCAAAATCAACGCCAATATCGGCAACTCTTCCGTTGCCTCCACCGCCGCCGAGGAGGTGGACAAGATGGTGTGGGCCATCCGCTGGGGCGCCGACACGGTGATGGACCTGTCCACCGGCGCCGACATTCACAATATCCGCGAATGGATCATGCGCAACGCGCCGGTTCCCATCGGCACCGTGCCTATCTACCAGGCTTTGGAAAAGACCGACGGCATCGCCGAGGACCTGACCTGGGAGCTGTTCCGCGACACCCTCATTGAGCAGGCCGAGCAGGGCGTAGACTATTGGACCATCCATGCCGGTTTGCGACTGGCGCATATTCCGCTGACCGCCCGCCGCGTCACCGGCATCGTCAGTCGGGGCGGCGCCATCATGGCCAAGTGGTGCCTTGCCCACCACCGGGAGAACTTCCTGCTGGAGCATTTCGCGGATATCTGCGAAATCGCCAGGGCCTATGATGTCAGCCTGTCGCTGGGCGACGGCCTGCGTCCGGGATGCAATGCTGACGCCAATGACGAGGCCCAGTTCGCCGAACTCAAGACGCTGGGCGAGTTGCGCCGCATTTCGGACGCGCTCGACGTTCAGACCTTCATCGAAGGCCCCGGCCATGTGCCGATGCACAAGATCAAGGAAAATATGGAGATGCAGAAAAAGTACTGCGACGACGCGCCGTTCTACACGCTGGGGCCGCTGGTTACCGATATCGCGCCGGGCTATGACCATATCACCAGCGCCATCGGGGCGGCGATGATCGGCTGGTACGGCTGCGCCATGTTGTGCTATGTGACGCCCAAGGAGCACCTGGGGCTGCCCGACCGCGACGATGTCAAGACCGGCGTCATCACCTACAAGATAGCCGCTCACGCCGCCGATCTGGCCAAGGGCCACCCCGGCGCCGGGCGGCGTGACGACGCCCTGAGCCGCGCCCGCTTCGAGTTCCGCTGGCGCGATCAGTTCAGGCTGTCGCTGGACCCGGATACCGCCGAGGCTTTTCATGACAAGACCTTGCCGGCGGAAGGCGCCAAGCTGGCCCACTTCTGCTCGATGTGCGGTCCCAAGTTCTGCTCGATGAAAATCAGTCATGAGGTCCGCGAGCAGGCCGAAAAGGGCATGGAAAACATGTCCAGGGAATTCCGCGCCGGCGGCGGCGAAATTTACGTCAAGCCGTAGTGTTTCAGACGCTTCCACAGGGTGGTGCGCGACATCCTGAGTTTTATCGCCGCCGCCGCCCTGTTGCCTTTGCTTTCCTTCAGCGTGCGGATGATCGCCGTCTTTTCGTCTTCCTGTCGCCGGGGCGCCCGGTAATAGCCGGTAAAGCTTTCGGGCAGAGGGGAAGCGCCGGCTTCGTGTTCCTTCCTTAAGGGGGCGGCGAGGGGAACGGCGGTGATGACTTCCGGCGGCAGATGGCGCGGCATAATTTTGGAGCCGCCCGACTGCACCAGGGCGAATTCCATGGCATTCCCCAATTCGCGGACGTTGCCGGGCCATGAATAGGCGCAAAGGACGGCGAGGGCGTCGTCGGCAATATCCACCTCGCCGTATCCGTAGCGCTTGGCCATTTCACCGACGATGTGAGCGGCCAGCAGAGGAACGTCCTCCGGGCGTTCGCGTAACGCCGGAGAGGCCAGAGGGAGAACCCGCAGCCGGTAAAAAAGGTCTTCGCGGAATGTTCCCTCCTTGACCATGGAGGCGAGGTTGCGGTTGGTGGCGGCGATCAGGCGGACATCGATTTTGCGCGACTTGTTTTCACCCAGGCGTTCGACTTCCCGCTCCTGAAGCACCCGCAGAAGCTTTACCTGGATGCTCGGCGAAATCTCGCCGATTTCATCGAGCAGCAGCGATCCGCCGTCGGCGGCCTCGAAGCGTCCTTCGCGATCCGATACGGCGCCGGTATAAGCGCCCTTGGCGTGGCCGAACAGTTCGGACTCAAGAAGGTTCTCGGCCAGAGCGGCGCAGTGAACGCGGATATAGGGTTTGTCGGCGCGCCTTGAATTGTCATGCAGCGCCCGGGCGATCAGTTCCTTGCCGGTGCCGCTTTCTCCCTCGATCAGGACTGTGGCGTCGCTGGAAGCGAGCCTCAGCACGTTTTTGAACAGGCGCTGCATCACCTGGCTGTGGCCCAGCATTTCCCCCAGACGCAGGCGGTTGCTGACTTCTTCTTCCAGTTGCCGCTCACGGGTGCGGTTGCGAAGAATGACGGCGCAGGCGGCCGGGTGTTCTCCGGGAAGCGGTATGGCCCACATGCGAAGCGAAATCATGGTGTCGTCGGGACGAAGCAGGTCCAGGTCGTGGACCTTTTTTTCCTTATCAAGGTCGAGCAGTGAGCAATATCCTTTTTGGGTGCAGTAGCGTCCGCACTCGGTTCCCTGAAAAAGGCTCATGCACATGGAGCCGATAAGTTGCTCGTTATGATGACCGACCATATCAAGGGCGGCGTGGTTGATGGCGACGACGGAGCGGTCCTTGTCGAGAAACATAATGCCTTCTTCGAGATTGTTGATGACCGTGTTCAGCCCGTCGATGGATATGGTTGTCATGGACGCTTTTATCCGTTCATTTTGTTTAAATGTGAACGTTCACATTATCGGCTGCGACTGACAATAACAACATGAATTATCGTGACAAACGCAGAAATGCTTCGTACTATTAGCCCACCTGCGTCAATATATAGCTATTGGGCGCAGGATAATATACAATATCTTGTGATTATTGGTTGGTCAGTCACAGAATTACGCCTCGGTGTCCAATATGCAGAATCAGGACGATAAACGTCAGCGCCTGCTGGAGGTTATCAAGAGCTTGTCTTTGTTTAAAGGGGGGGCCTACCGGCTTGCCTCCGGCGGGATGAGTGATGTTTTTTTCGATATGAAAAAAACGATGTTTGATCCGGAGGGCGCCAATCTTGCTGCGGAGCTGATCCTTGAAATCCTGGGAGATGATCATATCGACTTTATCGGCGGAATTGAAATGGGGGCCGTTCCCGTTGTTTTGGCGGTAACCGTGAAAAGTTTGCCTGAGCGGCCGTTGCGCTCTTTCTTTGTCAGGAAGGAAGCCAAGGGACACGGCAGGGAAGAGCTGATAGGCGGTCATTTGAAGGAAAACTCCGATGTCGTGCTCTTTGACGATGTGACCACGACCGGCGGTTCCATTCTGAAAGCGGTTAAAGCCGTAAGAGATATGGGATGCCGCGTTTCAAAGGTGATCTCGATTGTCGATCGCTCGGAAGGGGCAAGGGAAAATCTGGCGGCTCACGGCATCGAGCTTGTCTCCCTGTTTACCAGAAGCGACTTTGAACATTAATATCATCGGCCTTAATCATTGACCCATGGCAGCCCCCGCGCTTTTCTCTCTTTATCAAGGAGGGGGAAGTTGCCGCCGATGTCCTCAACGTCCGGCGCGTTGACTGGAATAAGCACTGTTTTATGAACCACCACAGAGGCTCAGAGACACAGAGGAGGTATAGAGAAACAAGAAAAAGCAAGGAAAAATATTCTCTCTGCGTCTTTGTGCCTCTGTGTTTCAAAACTACGGCCATTGGTGTAATTCCCGCACATGAAACGCAACAGGGGCGCACAAAACAAAACCCCTCCGGCGACTGCGCCGAAGGGGTTTCATAATAACGTAGAATTTTTCGGACGTTAGTTTACGGCGTCCTTCAATCCCTTGCCGGCCTTGAACTTCGGTTGTGTGGAAGCGGCGATTTTAATCGTCGCGCCGGTCTGGGGGTTCCGACCGGAACGGGCGGGACGCTTTGAGACGCTGAAACTTCCAAATCCGGTGAGACGAACTTCGCCACCGGACTTCAGAGCGGCGGTGATGGCGTCAAAGGTAGCGTCCACGGCGGCAGCGGCGCTGGCCTTGGAAAGGCCGGCAGCTTCGGCGACAGCAGTGGCAAGGTCCGATTTATTCATGGCGATGATCCCCTACAATTTAGAGATAAAAAAAAGATAGGCCGGGTTTAACCGTAAAAGCGGGCGAGGTCCAGTGTTCACTTGCAAAAAAATAACTAATTTGCCGGATAATGCTCCGGGATCAACTTGATCGTATCTGGGCCAGGAACTTGGCCACCTCGCCCTTCAGCGTCTCCGACTGCCGCGAAAGTTCGGACGAGGCTTCCTGTATCTGGCTTGCCGCCTGACCCGTTTCGTTAGCCGCCTGGGTGACGCCGGCGATGTTGGAGGACACCTCATTGGTGCCGGCCGCCGCCTGCTCGACGTTACGGGCGATCTCCTGGGTGGCGGCGCCTTGCTCCTCCACCGCTGCGGAAATGGCGGCGGCGATCTCGTCTATGTCGCTGATCGTCTTGACGATGCCTTTGATGGCGGTTACCGCTCTGTCGGTGGCGCTTTGGATGTCGCCGATCTGGCTGCCGATTTCCTCGGTCGCCTTGGCCGTCTGGTTGGCCAGGTTTTTAACCTCGGAAGCCACCACCGCAAAGCCCTTGCCGGCGTCGCCGGCGCGCGCCGCCTCAATGGTGGCGTTCAGCGCCAGCAGGTTGGTCTGGTCGGCAATATCGGTGATCAAGGCCACAACCTCGCCGATTTTCTGAGCGGCGGCGGCGAGGCCCTGAATCTCCGCATCGGTTTTTTTGGCGTCATTGACCGCCCTGCCGGCGATTTCGGAAGATTGAGATACCTGCCGACTGATCTCGGAGATCGAACTGGACAGTTCCTCCGCCGCCGCCGCCACCGTCTGGACGTTGGTCGAAGCCTCTTCGGAAGCGGCGGCCACCGCCGTTGCCTGACGAGTGGTTTGCTCGGCCGTCGCCGCCATAGCCTGAGACGATGACTGCATTTCGGTAGACGCCGAAGAAACCGATTCAACAACGCCGCCGACGCGGGAATCAAAGTCGTCCGCCATCTTCATCATCAAGGCCTTCTTTTCCTCGGCGGCGCGGCGTTCCATCTCCACCTGCTTGGCCTCCATCTCCTTGACCCTGATGGCGTTGTCCTTGAAAACCTGAACCGCCGCCGCCATCTCGCCGATTTCATCGGTCTTGTCCTGAGAGGGAATGTTCACCTCCAGGTTGCCGCCGGCCAATTCTCCCATGGCTCCGGTCATGGCGCCGATGGGATTGGAAATAGACCGCGCAAAGAATAAACCTATGGCGGTCAAGACCGCCGCCATGATGAGGATGGCCGTCATCATCGAGTTACGCATCTCGCCGACCGGTATATCGACTTCCGCCATGTCGATGTTGGCGACGACCGCCCAGGTTACGCCCAGAAAATTAAGCGGAGCGGCGGTCATCAGCGTCTCGTCGCCGTGGCGATCAGTGGCGACCAGGGTGACGTCCTTGCCGGACAGCGCTTCGCGCACGCCCGCAGAATCATCCCTGGATTTGAGGATGTCGGTCTCGCCCTTCTTGGTGAAGCGGGAATCGCTGCGCATGGTCTTGTCGCCGCCGACCAGATATGTCTCGCCGGTTTCACCCATGCCCGTGGCCTGCTGCATGATGTTGTTGAGGCGCTCAACAGGCATCTGGAAGACCAGCATGCCGTGACGGCCTCCCTTGTGGTCAAAAACGGGAGTTCCTATGAAGCCGGCGGGTACGCCGGCGCTGGGCGCGTAAGGAGCAAAATCGGTAAAGGCGACATAGCCTTCCTTGAAATTGGCGCTTAACGTCTTGTATATCTTGCCTAGATCGGTGTCTTTCCACTGGCCGGTGGTCAGGTCGGTGCCGAAGTCCGCTTCCTTGTAAACCGTGTAGACGACCTTGCCTTCATGGTTAATCAGGAAGATGTCGTAGTATTCCCTGGCCAGCAGGAACTTGCGGAACCATGGGTGAAATTTCTTGTGGGCGATGCTGTATTTGGAGCTGTCGGGGGCGGCGTCAAGCTTATGTTTTTCGCCGGCCTTGTTCGGGTTATCGGTGATGTAGAGTTTCTGAAGACTTTGCGTCACCGTGTCGCCGAGCGCGCTCCATCCTTCCTCGAAGGCCTCAAGCCCGTCGATAGTCATATGATTGGAGGAGACGGCAAGAACGTCTTCCTTGATCATATTGAGATAATTAGTCAGTTCGGAAATACGCCCGTCATGGGCCGCGTTGATTTTTTCAAAAGCGGTTTTTTCCAGCGCCGCTTCCGACTGCGTAAAGGCGACGTAGCCGGTCACCATCGAAGCAATGACGGCCAGGGCGACGATGACGATGGGAAGTTTGGCGGATATCCTGAGATTTATCATTTTTCAATTGCTCCAAATTTTAGTCCTGCGGCGCATCGCGACTTTGATTGAATGTATCACAAGGTCAAGGCGTTGATCTAGTGCGCATGGTGACAAATTCCTCGGCGGCTGACGGGTGGATGCCGACCGTGGCGTCGAATTGGGATTTCCTGGCTTTGCATTTCAAGGCGATGCCGAGACCCTGCATGATCTCGGGAGCGTCCATGCCCAGCATATGGCAGCCAAGCACCCGATCAGTCCTGGAATTGACCACCAGTTTCATCAAGGTCTTTTCGTCGCGGCCCGACAGAGAATGCTTCATCGGTTTGAATCTTGAAATATAGATATCGACGTTGTTCTTATGCTTGACCCTGGCCTGCTCCTCGGTCAATCCCACTGTGCCCAGCGGCGGTTGACTGAAGACGGCGGTGGGGATGTTGGCGTAGTCCACCGTCGTCGGGTTGTCGTTGAACAGGGTTTGGGCGACCGCCGCTCCCTCGGCAATGGCGACCGGAGTCAGGTTCATGCGGTCGGTGGCGTCGCCGACGGCGAAGACGCTTTTTCTTGATGAGCGCGAGTATTCGTCAACCTCCACCGCGCCCTTATCATTAAGTTTAATCCCGGCCTCCTTAAGGCCCAGCCCCGAGGTTTTGGGAGCGCGCCCGGTGGCGTACATCACCAGATCGGCTTTCACCACGTCGCCGCCGTGCAGGTTCAGGGTGTACCCGCCGCCCGTCTTGTCGATGCTGTCAACTACGGTTTTTACCATGAGGTTGACGCCGTGCTTGCCCATCTCCTCGCCGAGGGCTTTTCTCAGATCATCGTCAAAGCCGCGCAACACCTTGTCGGCGCGCAGAATCTCGGTGACCTCAACGCCGAGGGCGTTGAAAATTCCGGCGAACTCGACGGCGATATAACCGGCGCCGACAATCACCATGCGCTTGGGGAGACTCATCAGGTCCAGCGCCTCGTTGGAGGTTATGACATGCTCGATGCCGGGAATCCGGGGGATGGTCGGCCATGAGCCGACGGCGATCAGGATATGCCCGGCGGTGAGGGTCTTGCCCGCCGCTTCTACCGTGTGGGCGTCGGCGAGGACGCCCCGGCCCTCAATGATGTCAACGCCGTTGGCGCGCAGCATATTAACGTAGATGCCGTTCAGGCGGTCGATCTCGCGGTTTTTGGCGGTGACCAGCCTGGCCCAGTCAAAGTCGGTTTCGCCGACCGTCCAGCCGTAGCCGGCGGCGTCCTTGAAGTCGTCGGCGAAATGAGCGCCGTAGACAAGAAGCTTCTTGGCGACGCAGCCCCTGATCACGCAGGTTCCGCCGACCCGGCTCTCTTCGATGATGGCGACCTTGGCGCCGAATTGGGCCGCCATGCGCGAGGCGCGCACCCCGCCGGAACCGGCCCCGATGCAGATCAGATCGTAGTCGTATTTTTTAGT
>MIAA01000002.1:34380-36619 GCA_001830425.1 Rhodospirillales bacterium RIFCSPLOWO2_02_FULL_58_16 | reverse complement strand
CCGATACCCCCTCTAACTCCCCCTTGAAGCAAGGGGGAGGATTTTTCAGAGTCATTCTTTACGGCTATTGGGATCATTTATCCAGCCCGCCCATGCACAGGTACTTGATTTCCAGGAAGTCGTCCATGCCGTAACGGGAACCTTCGCGGCCGATGCCGGACTCCTTGACGCCGCCGAAGGGCGCAACCTCGGTGGAGATAATGCCGGTGTTGATGCCGACGATGCCGTACTCCAGCGCCCCCGCCAGTCGCCACACCCGTCCGATGTCGCGGGCATAGAAATAGGCGGCGAGGCCGAACTCGGTGTCGTTGGCCATGGCGACGGCCTCAGCCTCGGTGGTGAAACGAAACAGCGGGGCGACCGGGCCGAAGGTCTCTTCGCGGGCCACCATCATGTCGGCGGTGACGTCGGCGAGAACCGTCGGCTCAAAAAAGGTTCCGCCCTTTTGATGGCGCTTGCCGCCGGTCAGCAGGGCGGCGCCCTTGGCCAGGGCGTCGGCGATATGTTCTTCCACTTTCTCCACCGCCGCCATGTCGATCAGCGGTCCCTGCCGGCAGCCGTCCGCGAAGCCGTCCGCCACCTTGAGGGCGGAGACTTCCTTGACCAGCATCCCGGCGAATTTGTCATAGATATCGCTGTGGATCAGCAGGCGATTGGCGGAGACGCAGGTCTGCCCGGTGTTGCGGTACTTGCAGGCCATGGCCCCGTTCAGGGCGGCGTCCAGGTCGGCGTCGTCAAAGACGATGAACGGAGCGTTGCCGCCCAGTTCCAGAGACACTTTCTTGACCGTGGCGGCGCACTGCGCCATCAGCTTTTTGCCGATCTCCGTCGAGCCGGTGAAGGTAAGCTTGCGCACCAGCGGGTTGGCCGTCAGTTCGGCCCCGATGGCCGCCGCCGAGCCGGTAATCACGTTGAAGACGCCGGGCGGGAAGCCGGCGCGGTCGGCAAGCTCGGCCAGGGCCAGGGCCGAGTACGGCGTTGAGCTTGCCGGCTTGACCACCACCGGACATCCCGCCGCCAGGGCCGGCGCGCACTTGCGGGTGATCATGGCGTTGGGGAAGTTCCATGGCGTAATCGCCGCCACCACGCCGATAGGTTCCTTGACGACGATAATGCGCTTGTCCGATTGATGCCCGGGGATGGTATCGCCGTAGACGCGCTTGGCTTCTTCGGCGAACCACTCGACGAAGGAAGCGCCGTAGGCGATCTCGCCGACGGCTTCGGCCAGCGGCTTGCCCTGCTCCGCCGTCATCAGACAGGCCAGATCGCGCTGATTGGCCATGATCAGCGCGAACCACCTTTTAAGAACGGCGCTGCGCTCCTTGGCGGTGAGCGCCCGCCAAGCCGGCCAGGCGTCATTCGCCGCCGCCACGGCGCGCCCCGTCTCGCTTGCTCCCATCCTCGGAACCGTTCCCAGTTTTGAGCCGTCGGAAGGATTGAATACGTCAATGACGCCGCCGGCATCGGCGTCGATCCAGACGCCGTTTACATAACATTGCCGCTTGAACAGGCCGGGATCATTGAGTTTCATGACAGTCTCGTATTTGAAGGAGTTGCATGGAGATGATTATAGTAATTATTATGAATGATATGAAGGAGGCCCATGTCCAATAAAAAAATAATCTACGGCGTAGCGGCGTTGGCCGTCGGCGTCGTTATCTGGGCCTATGTCAACGCCATCAAAGGCGGCGGCGAGGAAAAAGGTCATGAGATGGTCGTCGCCGACGCCTCCAACGCCGAAATGGTGGCGCTGGGCGAGACCATCTACGCCGCCCGCTGCGCCGAGTGCCACGGCAGCAGTCTGGAAGGTCAGCCCGGCTGGCGGAAAAAGAACCCCGACGGCACCCTTCCGGCGCCGCCACACAATGAAAACGGCCACACCTGGCATCACCCTGATCACATGAACTTTCAGTACACCAAGTTCGGCGGCGAAGATTCGCCCCAGTCTCAATTCAAGACCTCAATGCCGGCTTTTGCCGGGATTTTAAGCGATCGCGAAATCCTGTCGGCGCTGTCCTACATAAAAAGCAAATGGCCCGAAGATATCCGCGCCAAGCACCAACGCATGAGCGAGCATCAGCCATAAATATCTCCTTGTTTCGGACAGACTCGACATAACCGCGTATTTTCGCTATTTCCCTAGGGCCAAGGCGCGTCAGAAGGACAGTAAAACAAAATGCAGGATTTCAGGGTACTTCTCATCAACTGCAACACCATGCTCGACACGTTGGTTACGGCG
>MIAA01000002.1:32307-34368 GCA_001830425.1 Rhodospirillales bacterium RIFCSPLOWO2_02_FULL_58_16 | reverse complement strand
ATGTTTGACACCACCTTCTACAAGACCGCCGCCTTGAGCGGCGACGAGGCGCGGACCACCGCCCTACAGGTCAAGAAGACCAACTTCGCCGATCTTGGCATCATTCCCGAGGAGGGCGACGTGGTCGAAGACTTCGTCAAGCTGGTTGAATCTTACCGTCCGCACCTGCTCGGGCTGTCCAGCATCGAAGTGACGCACCCTCTGGGGACGCGGCTGCTCAACGCCGTCAGCCACCTGAACATTCCTTCCATCGTCGGCGGCCCCTATGCCACTTTCGCGCCGGAGATCGTCATCCGCGAGAAGGGCGTGCACATGGTCTGCGTCGGAGAGGGCGAGGAGCCGCTGGTCGAACTATGCGACAAAATGCGCGCCGGCGAGGATGTCACCGGCATTGCCAATATCTGGGCCAAGAAGAACGGCAAGATCATCCGCAATCCGATCCGCAAGCCCATTAACCTGAAAAGCCTGCCCGAGCAGGACTGGGAAGTGTACGACAAGCGCCGCTTCTGGAAACCGATGGGCGGCAAGATATCGGTGACCGGCACTTTCGAGATGAATCGCGGTTGCCCCTATACCTGCACCTTCTGCATTAATTCGGGATATGACGAACTGTACGGCAAGCTCGGCGGCTATTACCGCGAACAGGATGTTGATCGTCTGGTCGATGAGATGGCGGCCAAGAAAGAAAAATACGAACTGGCCTACGTCTACCTTGTGGCGGAGAGTTTTCTGACCACCACCCGCGAAAGAATCGAGCGTTTCGGCAAGCTGTTCCGCGAAAAGGTGAACCTTCCCTTCTGGGTGGAGGCCCGCCCCGAATCCATCACCATCGACAAGGTGGAGATGCTGAAAGGTATCGGCTGCGAGGGCATCAGCGTCGGCGTCGAGAGCGGCAACTTCGAGCTTCGCAAGAACATCCTCGGACGCAACGTCAGCGACAAGACCATCATCAAGGCCTTTGACCTTCTCCGCGATTCCAAAATCCGGGTCAGCGCCAACAACATTATCGGCTTCCCCACGGAAACCCGCGAGATGATCTTTGACACCATCAGGCTTGACCGCAGAATCCAGCCCGACGGCGTTATGGTCAGCTTTTTCAGTCCTTACAAGGGAGCGACGCTGCGCGACATGTGCGAGCGCGAAGGCTACATCAAGGACGAAACCATCGCCGAGGACTACCGGCTGAGGCCGACCATGGACATGCCGCAAATGTCTTCCAAGGAATTGGCCGGCCTGCACCGCACCTTCCCCCTTTATGTCAAATATCCGGAGGAGGAATGGGACGACATCCGGCTTTGCGAGGCCGACACCCCCGAAGGCAACGTCCTGTTCGAGAAATACGGCCAACGCTACATCAGAGATTTCATGAGTTAGCCATGGCCAAAATTGCCTTTCTCGGCGTCGGCGCCATGGGTCGGGAGATGGCTCTTAACCTGCTCAAGGCCGGTCATCGGGTCAGCGTCTATAACCGCACCGCCGCTAAAGCCAAGCCCCTCATCGACGCCGGCGCCTCGCCGGCGGCGACGCCGGCCGAAGCCGCCGCCGGCGCCGATTTCATCATTTCCATCGTCGGCGACAATGACGCCTCGCGCTCCGTCTGGCTGGGGCCGGACGGGGTTGCGTCCGGCGTCCTCAAGCCGGGCGCCGTCGCCGTTGAAAGCTCTACCCTGTCCAGGGAATGGGTCATGGAACTGGACGGCGCCTTGCGTAAAAAGGGGCTGAGGTTCATCGATTGCCCGGTCACCGGCGGCCCCGACGGCGCTCGCGCAGGAACTCTCACCCTGCTGGTCGGCGCCGACAAGGATACCCTGGAAGAAGCATGGCCGGTGCTGTCGGCCTACGCCAAGCGTTATATCCACTTCGGCCAGGTCGGCGCGGGGACCGCCTACAAGGTGCTGGTCAACCTGATCGGCGCCGTGCAGGGAGCGGCGCTGGCCGAGGGCATGGCGGTAGCCGAGCGGGCCGGCCTGGACCTGAAAAAAGTCGGCGAGGCGCTCTGTTCCGGGGCCGTCGCCAGCCCCCATGTGAAGTACATGGTAGAGCGCATAGTCAAGGGCGATC
>MIAA01000002.1:0-32288 GCA_001830425.1 Rhodospirillales bacterium RIFCSPLOWO2_02_FULL_58_16 | reverse complement strand
CGAAAAGAACTCAAGCGTCATCTTCGATCTTCTGCACAAAAAAAGGTGATCATGCCGACCGCTCCATCCGCCGGGACGGACACCCCACGTTGCGTATGGGAAGCAGGCGCTCTGTTAGGCGAGGGGCCGTTGTGGTGTCCGTTGAACAGTGTCCTTTACTGGATCGACATCAAGGGCCGCGCTATTCACCGCTACCGTCCCGGCGACGGCGTTCGCGAAACGATAAAGACCCCGGACGAGATCGGCTGCATCGTCTTGCGCGAGGGGGGAGGGATGATCGCCGCCTTTCGTTCCGGCATTTCCTTTTTCAATCCGGAGTCCGGACTGCGGGAAATGATCGTTGATCCCGAATCCCATCTTCCCGGCAACCGCTTCAACGACGGCAAGTGTGACCGCCGGGGACGATTATGGGTAGGCTCCATGGATGACGGGGCAAAGCGGGCGACGGGGTCTCTTTACCGGCTGTCTTCGGACATGAAAATAAAGAAAATGCTCGGCGGGATCGTCGTCGCCAACGGCCTGGGGTGGAGTCCGGATGACAAGACCATGTATTTTACCGACTCGGAGAACAGGCTTATTTTCGCCTTCGATTATGATATTGAATCGGGAGAGGCCGTTAATCAGCGGGTGTTCGCCGAAATCCCCGGAGACGCCGGGGTTCCCGACGGCATGACCGTTGACGCCCTGGGCTATGTGTGGAGCGCCCACTGGGACGGTTGGCGCGTTACCCGTTATGACCCCTCAGGCGCGGTTGAGCGAATCATCAGGATGCCCGTGCCGCGCCCGACCAGTTGCATGTTCGGCGGCGAGGGCCTGGACAGGCTTTATGTAACATCGGCCTCCATCGGCCTGACCGACCGGCAACTTGCCGAGTCGCCTCTTTCGGGGGGGCTGTTCGAGATCGACCCCGGCGCCGGGATCAAGGGCCTGCCTGAGCCTAGAGCACTATCCGGCCAAATTGAATCATCTGCGTTGCGCATTGGCGAGGCGATCCGTCAGGCGCGACGTGAAAAGCGATGCAAAAGCATCGGTTGAGCGGCGCAACGAAGCGGGCGTCCGCCAAGGCGCAACCCGAAGGGCCGGGGTCTTTTTCGGCGCGGGTTTGTCAAAGGGCTTGCCCGTAGTGTACGCTACGCGCTGCGCCCTTTTCCTGCCCGCGCCGGAAAATCCCTCCGGCGCAGGCGGTTCAATTTGGCCGGATAGTACTCCAGGTTCGCGGGGTAAAATGATTATCATCATTATGGGCGTATGCGGAGCGGGGAAGACCACGGTGGGGACCCTGCTGGCGCGGGCGCTGGGCGCCGATTACCGCGAGGGTGATGATTTTCACCCGCCCGCCAACATCGACAAGATGAAAAGCGGCATCCCCCTGGACGATGAAGACAGGAAGCCGTGGCTTGCCTCTATCGCCGCCGCCGTGGACCAATGGATTGGGGAAGGACGGGATATGGTGCTGGCATGCTCGGCGCTCAAGCAAAGCTACCGCGACATGTTGATGGCCGGAAAAAAGGATGTGCGGCTGGTCTACCTCAGGGGCGATGAAAAGCTTATCCGCGACCGCCTATATAAACGCGGCGGACATTTTATGCCGACGGCGCTTCTTGAAAGTCAGTTCGCCGTTCTGGAAGAGCCGAAAGACGCCGTTGCCGTGGATGTCGGCGGCGCTCCTTCCTCCATCGTCGCCGCTATCCGCGCCGGATTGGGAATTTAATCAATGTTGATGCTCTTGATCCAATCGGCGGCGGCTCGCCCGGCGATTTCATGGCCCGGCGCGTTCCAGTGTCCGTCATGGGCGAAGTGAGTGGCGGCAAGCCCGGCCTTTTTGAATTCCTCGAAGGGATCGATCACCTTGATGCCGACGGCATCCAGTTTGGCGCTGATCATCAGGCGCATTTTGCGAAATGACGGGTGGTCGTCGCGAATCTCCAGGCGGCCTGGGACGATCAGAACGGCGAGAGGGGTTGCCTCGGGCAGAATGGAGCGGAGGCGAACGAACTCGGCTGCCGTCTTATCGGTCATGATTTCAATTTCTCCTTCATCGAAGGATCGTTTAGAGTCGTGCGACTTGCTGATAATGCCGATTTTTGTCATAAAATCCCTGATTGCATCGAGTCGCTTGATTGAGACGGCGAGGACGTTGTAAAGGGCCGAATATCGGGTCAGCCATTTCTTGGCGCCGAGAAGGCCGGCCTTTCCGGCTTCGGGGGTGGTCTTCGCCGCCGCCGTCAGTTCCGCCCGCTTTTGACATCCTTCGTAATGGCCGACATCGTTCTCAAGAACCAGACCGATAATCACCGCCTTGGGCCGGAATGTTTCAGGCATCCTGGCGATAAGCGCCTGGTAGCCGCAGACGTCGGTTCCCGGCGAGGCGATATTGTATGTCGGTTTAGCGGCGAGGCGGGCGATTATCGATGAATACATTTCATCGGCTTCTACGCCCCAGCCGAAGGTCACGGAATCCCCGACCGCCCAAATACGTTCGTCAGCAAACTCCACCGCTTGCAGATTGCGCAGACCGAAGCCGTTGATCGAAACGCGGACGCGGAAATCACCGTCTTTCTGGGCGAAATAGTCATCGAATTCCGGCATCCCCGTACTGACCTCTCCGAAATTCGGGACGATGACGGAGCGCATGAACCGCCCGCTGTCATAGTCTTGCCAGTGGGGCATAAAAACCCTGCATATTCCCTCAAGGGCCAAGGCGGCAAGGACGATGGCCGCCGCCAGAGTAAGCAGGCGGCTCGGCAACGACGGCTTCTCAGTCATCGGTGATTATTTCATTTACCACCAGACGGACCAGCCCCTGAAGCCCTTGCGCGTAGGATTCCTTGTTGAATCTTTGATTATAGGCCATGGTCAAGGCGCTCATCATGTTCAGGCGCTTGTTTCCCGGTTCGACGCGGACGATGAAGATTCTCCCGTCAGGCCGATAATCGTCATAGGCATAATTCGGATTGTATGCAGCGAAGGTGCTTGCATATTTCTCCGTTTTCTTGCGCCAGTCTAAAACATTGTCAAGATATGGCGCTCCCAGACGGGTGTGTTCGCCAAAAGCCTTCGCCATGAAATGGGTAAGTTCGGGAAAACGCGACGAATCGCCGGAAGCCATGTTGGGACGCCTGCTTTCATCAAAGACGAACGTCGTATGAGCGCGTATTTCCGGTGTCTTGCGTATTTCTTCGATGATCGCGCTCTGCACATGACTGTGTTTAAGATAAGATACATAGTTAATGCAGTTGGTGGCCGTGAACAAGCCGGCGACCAGAGCCAGAACGCCATAAACAATCCTTGGCCTAGCCAAGATCATAACAGCAAAAAAGACAAACGCGCCGATGAACAAATGCAAGGATGTTTGATGACGCGAGGCTATGCCGATGGGGTGGGGAAATTTCTTAACCACTACATACGGGTAGATGGCAAGCATCAGCAGCGCAAACGCCAAGCCCAGCCCAAAAAAAAGTACGCCAAGGCTTGGGCAAGAATTATCTTCCGCCGCGAAGAATCGGCGCTTGCCCGCTAGGCGCGGCAACGCCGCCTGCGCCAGCAAAGCCAGCAATAAAACCGCCATGATTTCGGTCAGCACATTGTTTGAATCCAAGGGAGTCAACAGCTCCTTGAATGCGGGGGAGAAAAGCATGTACAGGTTGTAGATTGCAGTTTGCGCCGCCTCTACGGTTCCCCATAACAAGCCCTTAAAAGTTATGACGTTGTAATTTTTGAATATACCGGACGGCTCGAAAAAGGCTGATTTCATAATAAAAAAAACTACGGGCGCCGCATGAAAATCGAAATACCGGACGACGCATCTCAATATTTTCATCCCGTCCGTCTTAAGGCTTCCCCATTTCGGAATATGGCCGACGGCGTTGTAGTAAATGAATAAAGCCGGAACAACCGCCAACACCAGGAAGGATGGGGTGGCGAACGAAAGAAACAAGAAAAATAAGGATAAAAGGCGCGCAATGATCCTGCCGGCGGCGAAATGCCCCGCCAGAAAATAAAAGCTCAGGCAATAAAAAAAGAAACTTAACGGATAAGGCAGATTAACCTCAATTACCCTAGCCATGTTCACCGGCGCCAAGATGGTCAGCAGGACGATCCAAAAAACATTCCTTGGACTTGCCAACTCGGCAACCGTCGCCGCCCTGAACAACAGCAGCCCCGAAATAAAATAAATAACGAAAACGGCGATTCTGGTGGCCGAAAATGATTCTCCCATGGCTTGCAAGGCGTCAAAAACAGGACCGTGATAAGGGCGACCGAGATCAAGCCACATCTTGGCGCTTGTTGCATTGCTCAAACGCCACACCCAATCGTCCCACAAAGGACCTTGGATCAACGCCATGGGCGCAAACGCCAGAAAGTAGAGCAGGACATAAATGGTCAGATATAAGCCGTTGCCGGCGTGATTATCCATATCCCCTTGCCGGGCGGAAACGGCGTGAGGCTTGTTCATCTCGGCTTTTCCGAAATACCGGTGGGATTAATCAACATCATGTTTACTCAAGCCTTGCGGAAGCGCCTTTCTATAAGGCATCAGCCGCACGGTTTCAACATGCGACTCAACATCCGGCTTCCTCCTCGCGAAAGAATGCAAATATCCCGCAGGTCATGGCGAAGCAGGCGACCACCAGAAGCGGATAGCTCAACACCACCGTCTTGTCGTACTTCCACCACGACATAATTATAGTGAGAGGCAGAACGAAAGACAGCGCCGGCGCGTAGAGAACGGTGGATAAGGCGTTCTTGGGCAGCAGCCATTCCAGGCCCGATTTGTGTTTCCTCCTCAGGGGAATGCGGTCCTTGCCGACCATATAGAAGCAGCGGAAGTAGTCTTTGAGGTTCTCCCGGTCGTAATGCCGAACCAGGATCGAAGGTTCCAGACGCAAACTCATGCCCATGTCCAGAGCACGCATACAGAAGTCCACGTCCTCGCCGGTGCGGAAATCCGGGTCGAAGTCTCCCAACTCTCGTTGAGTGGCCCGCAGGAAACTCATGTTGTTGGTGACCAGATGGCGCGACACCTGAGCCAGGGGCCGGCGGGTGTCCTTCCTGACGGTAAACGGCTCGGCATTGGGAATGTTGGTGTGCCAGTGGCAGAACTTGTCGGCCATGGACACCAAGCCCTTTCCGCAACCTTCTATGCCGCCGCCGACGATCATTCCGGTCTGTCCTTCATGGGCGGCGGCGTGTTTGGACAGCCAACCGGGGTCATCGACGGCGGCGTCGCTGTCGATGAGGACTATCAACTTCCCTTTCGCCTCCTTGAAGCCGGCATTCCGGGAGCCGCCGGGACCCAGGTTGGTTTTGTTGCGGATGACGCGGACCCTGGGGTCATCGGGGATATGTCTTGAGCAGTTCTCGGTGGAGGCGTCGTCGATGAGGACGACCTCGAAGCCGGGATGATCCTGGGCCATCACCCCTTCTATGCACTCTCTCAAGGTCTCGCCTGAATTGTAGAACGGAATGATTACCGAGATTTCTATTTCCATACGTTCAGTCCGAGCAGCCCTGGATAGGTCAAGGGGTTGAACAGGATGCTGTCCAGCAGATTGCAGTCATGGGTGCAACTGCATTCTTTGCGCTTTATAGAGGCAACGGCCTCGGCCCAGGCGACGCCGGCCAGGATGTCGGTGATCGGCTGTTCGCGCACGTTGCCCACCGCCGGCAATATCTCGCACGGGGCCACGGCGCCGTTGTCATAAACGACCACATGCGCCTGCCCGCCGAGACAAGGGATGATCTGGGTCTTCTTCTCGATAGTCTCCAACTGAATATTCCATTTGAAGGACTGGTAATTGCGGGTAACGACGCCGCCCAGTCCCTTGCGCCCGAAGTTATAGCTGTCCTGTATGGGTCGCACCTCGCGGCCCAGCTGGCGCAGGCGCTCCACGGAGGGCAGCCGATACAACGGGTTTATGGGATTGCCGCGCAGCAAAAGAAGCCCCTGGTAGTCAACGTTCAACTCGTCGCGGACGAACTTCATGAAATCAGGCAGATCATCGACGGTGCGCTCGCAGACCACGGTATTGATCTTGACCCGCGCATCGGCAAGTCGGCCCAGTTGCCTGATGGTCTCGATTGCACGTTCGAAACTGCCCTTCTGGCGCATCTCGTCGTGGGTTTCCTTGAAGCCGTCGAGAGAAACGGTGACAACCAGCCGCCCCGGATTACGCCCGCTGACGGCCTCGGCTACGGAAACTATGCGGTCGGCAAACCAGCCGTTGGTGGGGATCGATATCTCCTCGAATCGGAACAGGCCGATGACATCCGCCAGGTCTTTGCGCAAAGAAGGCTCGCCGCCGCCGATATCCAACCATATCAGGTCGTTGACTGCCTCGGAGACGCCCCTGATCTCATCCAGAGTCAGGTCATTAGGCTTCTTCTGGAAGTTGACGAAGCAGTGCTGGCATCGCATGTTGCATGAGTTGGTGACATGCAATATGGCGTGCTTGATCCTGGGCGCTATCCGGGATCGAAGCGCCTCGCCAAGGAGCTTGAAATGAGCGCCGGGTTGAGTTTTTTGAATCGCCATTGCGGGCTGGATACTTTTTAACCGAAGACTTCCCAGGCAACCTTCAAATCGAAGGCAACCCAACCACCATTCAGCCGTGTGCAAAACTACGGAATTGCGCTGATTTTTCCGCTTCTGCGATCTATTCGAGATGTTATCAGGTTATCGGAGAACCATTCAAGGTCAACTTTTTCCTTTTGTGTCGGCGGCGCTATCCGCGATGAATTGGGACTGCTAATATGAGTCGGTCATTGTATATCAGGGGATTTCCGTGGTTCTGATCTGGGGACTTGCCTCCGTTTCCGTCGCCTTTCTGGCGCATGTTTTGATCTGGCGGATTTCACCCCCGAGGAATTCCGGGGTGGCGCTGATACGAACTTTCGTTGGAACCTTTGTTGTCCTGACGGCGCTCGGTTTGCTTGCCGCAAAGGCGGGCGCGGATATTATGCCGGGCGGCGTTATGGAATATATCCATGTGCTCGTTTTTTATGTGGCCCTGATGTGCGGCTACATCATGACCTATCCGGCGATTGAAGTAAAAAGCCCATCCCTGACGATAGTGGACATGATCGCCGATGCCGGCTCGGACGGCCTTCCCGTCGAGCGGCTTTATGAGCGGCTTGACGATGATAACCTGCTGTGGCCGCGAGTGAACGATCTGGTCGGCGAGCGGGCGGTTATTTTTGACCGGGGTTTTTACCGGCTGACCGCCAAGGGTCGTTTCATCGCCCGTGTCTTTACGGTATTCCGGGGAATGCTGGGCGCCGCGAAAAAGGGAGGATGAGACCCTATGACCGCCGATCTGTTTACCGCCCTTGTTCCTGTAATCTGTGTCGTCTTTCTGATAGTCGGGCATATTTTTGCTTACCGTCTGGCCCCGGCGCTCGGCGCGCCGTTGACTCTCGGCATCGGCTTTCTGGGCGGCTTTTTGGTCTTTTCTGCGCTCCAGGGCATGGTTTTTCCGCTCGATGATCCCTCATGGAATGATTTCGGCAACGGCATAGCCGATCTGCTGGCCTATCTAGCCTTGGCCTATACCTATTTTCACTTTGTAAACATGGGAGAGACCGCCAGGCGCGTCCGCATCCTGATCGAAATGAACCGATTTCCCGACGGCCTTGATCGCGAGGAAATCCACTTTCTTTATAACGCTCGGGAGATGATCGACAGACGTATCAAACGCCTATCGGACACCGGTCAGATTTTTGAGCAAAACGGACGGCTTTATATCGGCAACCAAACAGTCCGAGTAATGGCCGTTATTATCGCGCTGTTCAAGCGGCTGATCTTTGTGAATCGGCTTCAAACTTAATGACTTTATAGCGTCGCGGCCCCATAACCATCGGCAACCGATTTAAATCTCATATGACAAAAGCGCCCCGACCGATGACCAGAGATCACGATAACCACGACAAGAATACTCCTTTTATCAGCTTCGTCGTGCCTTGTTACAACGAAGCGCCGCACCTTGAAGGCGCCGTCAAGGAGATCGATCGTACCGCGCTGGAATGCGGCGTCAATGATTATGAAATTATTCTGGTCGATGACGCCGGCAGCGATGACAGCGGCAAGATCATGGCGCGATTAGCCGCTGAAAAACCGTACATAAAACATATCACCAACCTTAAGAACCTCGGTTTCGGCGGCGCCTACAAAACGGGAGTCCGTCATGCGACCGGCAAATATGTGATCATGGTGCCCGGCGACAATAATCATCCGTCGGATGGAGTGGCTCCGATCATCAGGCTCGCCGGCGAGGCGGATATGATTATCCCCTTTATCACCAATCCGGGCGTTCGGGGCGTGAAACGCCAAATCATTTCACGCGCCTTTACCCGGCTGATGAACTTTCTGTTTAACCTTGATGTTCCCTACTATAACGGGCTGGTATTGCACAGGACCGATTTGCTGCGCCGGATTGCTATCGAGACTGACGGCTTCGCCTATCAGGCCGAAGCCGTCATCAAATTGCTCAAGGGCGGCGCCGATTACAAAACAGTCGGCGTCAAGCTCAATGACGCCAACCCTCACAGTTCCGCTTTCAGGCTGAAAAACATCTACCGGGTCATAAAAACCATTGTTACCCTGAAGTGGCGGATCGGTTAGAAACATCATCTTCGGTTTGCGGGCGGATCGCCGGATGTAATGTCTCAATAGGTTGTTCATGCGAAAAAAAGTTCTGTTTGTTTCCTACGCGCTTCCCCCGTTCGGCGGCGGAGGCGAGCAGGTGGCGCGCAATGTCCTGAGTTATCTCAGTGAAAACGATCTGCTTGAGCTGGAAGTTTTGACCGCCGCCGATATTCACTCAGGATTATCTCCGGATAGCGTTGAAAACGTTAAATTTCATACGGTTCCGACTTGGCGTAAATCCAGGGCGGATACGGGCATTATCGGCATGCTTATGTTCGTCATGCTTGGGGCGTGCAAACTCAGAAAGCTGCTGAAGAAAAATAATTATGACCTTGTTCACTATTGGGCTTCCGTACCGTCCGGCCTGTTGTCTTTCCTGCATCATGGCGATGTCCCTTATGTGATCTCGCTTTTCGGCGGGGATGTTCCGAAGTTCAATTCCGGACAGTACCAGTTACTTCATTTTCTGCTTGCCCCCTTTAATAAATCCATTGTCAGGAACGCCGCCGCCGTCGTCGCCATGAGTCGCGCGGCGAAGACGGCAACCGAGAAAGAACTCGGCCCCGCGAATATAAAAGTCATATGGAACGCCGCTGATGATCTCCCGGCGGATGCTCGGGCCGTCATTGACCGGGACAAACAAACCTTACGTCTTATCAGTGTCGGACGGTTGGTGGGATGGAAGCGATTTAATTTGGTCATCAGCGCCGTGGGCGGTTGCGACGATGTGGAGTTGGTGATAGTAGGCGATGGGCCTGAAAGGAAATCTTTGGAGAACCTCGTTGAAAAGACGTGTAGCGGCAGAGTTCAATTCCTCGGCATGTTGAATAAGGCTCAAGTGTCGGATGAGTTGTTAAAGTCTGATGTATTTGTCTTGCCTTCCATCGGAGAATCTTTTGGAAATGTTTTCGTCGAGGCCATGGCGTGCGGGTTGCCGGTTATCGGCGCCCGGGCCGGAGGAGTCGCCGAGATCATTGAGAATGAAAAAAACGGTTTTCTGATAGAGCCGGACAACCTGGGTGAGTTAATCGACAGAATTAATTTTTTTAAAAACGCCGATGAAAGAAAAAGGATGTCGGAGGAATCAATCGGATTGTTTAAAGAAAAATTCACATGGCCCAGGGTTTTTGAGAAGTATCAGGCTGTCTATAAAGAAATGCATATCGGTTGGCGTTAAATTTTTTAAATGAGCACTCTTAAAACCAAGCTTAAAAGGCTGGAGAGTTTTCTTCTCCCAAGCCGCATCGGCTATCTGATTTTCTATGTGACCAACCGGTGTAATTTTCGTTGCGATTTTTGTTTTTATTTCGATGAGATCGAGAAGGGCCGAAAGCCGGATGAATTGACTGTTGAGGAAATCCGCCGTTTGGCTCCCAATATCGGTCCGCTCCTGCAATTGTCCCTGACCGGCGGCGAGCCTTTTCTAAGGAAAGAGCTTGCTGAAATTACGAAAATTATCTTGGACCACACCCGCGCCATGCGGGTGACGGTTCCAACCAACGCCTCGTTGACCGACCGCGCGGTCGCGTATCTGGAAGAAATTCTTCCCCTTTATCCGGACACCTTTTTTCGCATCGCCTTCTCTATAGAAGGGATCGGGGAGGATCATGATGAATTGCGCTCCATGCCGGGTTCCTACAAGAAGATTCAGGAAAGCTACGCGGAGATCAGCCCGTTCAGGGAGCGCTTTGATAACTTCGCGCTTGAATGCAACTCCGTCTTCTCAGCCAATTCCGAAGAGACCATGATTTCGACGATCAAGCACTTATCGGAGGAATTCCGCTTTGACAACATTTCGGTGACATACGCCCGGGGAGCGATCAAGGATCCGGAATTGAAGCGGGTCTCGCATCAACGCTACCGCGAAGTGAACGCTTTTATCGAAGGCCTGGAAAAGAAAAAGAAAAAAGGCCTGCTGTTTCCCGCCGTCAGGGGAATAGCCGAAGTCACCCGCGACATCATGATGCGCACGGAATTCAATGATGAATTCGTAACTCCTTGCCTTGCAGGACGGAAACTTGTGGTTATAAGTGAAACGGGGGATGTGCAGCCTTGTGAGATACTCGGCAAAACCATGGGCAATCTGAGAGACCGTGATTTCCGGCTGCACGATATTCTCGCTGAACCGAAAAATCAGGAACTGTTGAAGTGGATCAAAGAATCAAAATGCAAATGCACGTTTGAATGTGCGCTGGCCGCCAATGTGGCGTGGCATCCAAGCCTGTATCCCAATGTTCTTCTTTCTACGCTACGCAATATCGGCAAATGATCTCTTGCATGGAAAAGAAAAAAATCAGCGTCATTATCCCCATGTACAACGCCGGCGCGACAATCGCCGCCTGCGTTGAAAGCGTAATAACCACCGGCTATAAGCCCCTGGAGATTATCGTCGTCGATGATTGTTCGACGGACGAGTCGCGCGACGTCATTAAAGACATGACGGCGCGTCATCCCTCTGTCGTTAAATTGCTCCCCTTGGAAAAGAACGGCGGCCCGTCTCAAGCCCGGAACCGGGGCGCGGAGCGGGCGGACGGCGAATATCTTTTCTTCGTTGACAGCGATACGGCGATGCTGCCGGAAACACTGGATACATTCATCAAGCATATGGAGGAGACCGGCGCCGACGCCTTGTCGGGGATTTACAATGAGTCTCCCTTGAATAGCGGCGCCACCCCTCTTTATAAGGCGCTGCTGAATTACTTTACCTGCGCGCGCCACGGCATGTTCGACAATGAGATTTTCAATGGGGCCGCCGCCGGAATTCGCAAGGAAGTATATGAGAAAATCGGCGGCTATAACGATAGCCTGGGCTGGGGAATGGATTACGAGAACGAAGAAATGGGGCAACGCATCGCTGCTTCTTTCGTCCATAAACTGGACCCGGATTTACAAGTGCGCCACCACTTCGACGGCATCGGTAAAATGACTCGGCTCTATTTCCATCGGGTTTCCTTGTGGATGGAAATGTTCTTAAAACGCAAGAAATTCGAATCAAACGCGCTCGGCAGCGCCCCTTCGGGCATGTCCACAGTCAGCAGCCCCTTGTTCCTGATTTTTCTTGCCGCCGCTTTGTTCCTGCATTCATTGTTCATTATTCCATCGTTCATTTCTTTTTGCCTCTACCTTTATTGGTATCTTGGTTTTTTTCTTTTCATCATCCGCAAGAAACCTTTTTTTCTGCCGATGGGGATAATATTGAATTTTTGGTTCTGCGCCGTCATCACGGCGGGGGCGTCATACGGAGTTCTGCGCTCTCTGCTGGGCAGAGGAAGGGTCATTTGGTCGCCGCCCCGGTCGATAAGGTAATTTGCCGATGATCCGCGCCCTAAAAAACCTGATCAACCGCTTCCCCGGACTACGATTGCCTGCACGTCTATGCTATGCCGCGCTGCTTGACCTGAAAAATGCGTTCCTTTACGTGCTCGTGGTTCACCTTGGATACAAGCCGCAAAGCCTGTCCTTCGGCGGCCAGGACCGATGGGTGATTGATGAGGTCTTCCGAGGCAAACGGGATGGTTTTTTCCTCGATCTCGGCGCCGCCGACGGCTTCAGTGAAAGCAATACCTATATTCTTGAAAAAATTTATGGATGGCGAGGTATCTGCATTGAGCCTAACCCTCTTCTATTCAAGCAGTTAACGGAAAAATTCAAACGAACATGCACATGCGTACAGAAGGTGGTTGATGCCGAGGAATCAGATGTGGAGTTCATGTTCTCCGGCCAAATGGGCGGCATTATCCATGAGGATACCGACAACAATCCGAACCAACGTTCGGGCAGAATTGAGAAATCCCGCGAGGCCGGACGCATCAATATGGTGAAAACAACGACTCTGGAAAAGATTCTTGACCAACTCGGCGCACCGTCCATCATTGATTACTTCACCATCGACGTGGAAGGGGCGGAAACCAGAATTCTTAGAAACTTCCCGTTCGATAAATACACATTTCTGGCGCTTACCATCGAAAGACCGTCGGCGGAACTTAATGCTGTCCTGTTCGGAAACGGCTACCGCTTCGTCCGAAATTCGGTGGAGGACACATTTTACGTTCACGAATCGGTAGAGAGCATCGAGACCATAAAGAGAGATACTTTTGTACAGCAACCGCCAAAGAACTTTTGAGTCCGGGCCGTTCGTCCTGATTCTCGCCGTTTCAGCCGCCTTGTGCGCGGCTTATTTTGTTTATGTGCTTTTTCTTTATGGGAATCTGGAAGGCTATGTTGATCATATTGAGCCAAGCATCGCCATATCCGCCTGGCGCTTCATGAAAGGGCATGCTCTTTTTCAGGATACGCACGAATGGCCGAAAGTCGGCGGCTACGGACCATTGCTTTATATATTCCATTCCGTTGTCTTTAAGATTGCCGGCGGCTCGATCCCTCTAAGCAAGCTGGCCGGCTCCATCGCCGCAGCGGGAAGCATTTTATTTTTTTATTTCTATGCCAGGGGGCGTTTCGGAGCCTTCAAGGCATATGCCGGCGTGTTGATGTTTATCGCAGTTTTGATGATTTACGCTCCGTATAGTTTTTGGAACCGCTCTGATCCGTTCATCGTGTTTTTTGTTACGCTGGCTGTTTTCGCTAAGGATTTGCCGATCGAGCGGTGGGGGCGTTGGACCCCCTATGTGGTGGTGGGGTTGTGCATCGGATTGGCGACAAACCTCAAGATTCATTCCTTCATCTACTTTATTCCCATCGTCCTCGATTTATGCGGATGGAGGGAAGTTTACAAGATGGTAATTATCGGCCTTATATCCATCATCGTGTTCCTGTTGCCTTTTATTCATCCGGGCATTTCTCTGACCATATATCTCCATAAATTTTTCGGCGCTCTCGCCGCCAAGGGAGGCATTGATTCGAATATGCTTGCTACGTCTTTCAGGTTCTCCCTGTATTTCCTTTCACCTGTGTTGTTGTTGGCCGGGCTTGTGGCGCGAGGCAAGAATTTTGTGGACGGTAAGGATGCGCTTTACTTCGCAGCTCTTGTTGTCACCGTCGCCATTTCGATTTACCCGGCTTCCATTCCCGGCACCGGCCCCCACCATTTTCTGCCGTTGCTGGCGATTACTATTGACTCCATGCTGCGGTTCGCCAAAAAATTTGATGATGCGCCACGTCTGCAAATGGGAATTTTAGCTCTGATTCCGATTTTATTTTTGGTGATTTCGCTTCCCGTGCAACGGCGTCTGATAAGGAACATAGACAGGATTGCGCAGGAGAAAACGGCCAAGGAAATCCATGAAGCGGCGGAAAAATTCAAGGATGAAGCTATCGAGATCGGTTACGGCGAATCGCTTGAGAATTACAGGTTCAGCTACTTCAAGCCGATCCTGCTTTTCGCCGGGAATCCGATCACGGTGAGCGCGAAGGACGTCATGGAGTACAACGCCGCCGGTTTTGATTACACTGACAGGTTCGTCGCCGAGTTGGAGGCGTGTAAAACGCGCAATTGGCTGATTCCCAAGGGAGAAGCCCCTTTCAGGCTTCAAAGCTATTACGGCGTCCACGGGCTGTTCGGGCGGGCCGCAGATGTTTTCACGGAACGCTATGAAAAGACGGATGCTCTAAGTTACTATGATCTTTGGTCCTGCAAGAAAAATTAATAAATGTCGAGCAAAGTAAAACTTTTTCCGCCATACTTGCTATCGCTGGCATTGTCACTGGCATTACTGGAATTATCCTTCAGTGTTTTTATAATTTTTCCTAAACTCACCAGAGCGCTTCCGGAAAATGTAAAGAATCATTTTGATTATTTGTATTTGAGCCGTGTTCATTATTCAGTCACCATGATGCCGGAATGCGCACAATATGATTCCGAAACATTCTACACCCTAAAAAAAGGGGCAAAATGCCGTTTTTCAAACCGTGAATTCAGCACCTCCTACAGTATTAATTCTGCGGGACTGCGCGACAGCGAGGATGATCTGGAAAAGCCGGAAGTTATTGTACTCGGGGATTCTTTCGCCATGGGCTGGGGCGTCGAACAGAACGAGACGTTCTCTTCGGTTCTGCAAACCGTTACAAATAAAAAAATACTCAATGCCGGTATCGCATCATTCGGCACGGAACGCGAGAAGCGCATGCTCCGGCGTCTGGACCTGTCTCATCTGCGCACCATAATAATACAGTATTGCGAGAACGATGCCGCCGAAAACAAAGAGGCGGTTAAAAGCAAAGGCATAACCATCAAATCGCAAAATGACTATGAGCGCTTAAGCAGTAAACATTCCCGGAACAGACGTTATTTCCCTTTCAAGCACACCTATTACACTTTGAAAAACTTGAAGCACAAACCGGAAAGCTGGGAACAATCAATGCCCGCCGAGGAGGAGAGCGGATATTTCCTTCCTTTATTGGAGCAAATCCGCGCCATGGCCCCCCAGGCCCGCATCTTGATTTTCGAGCTGAATGGCCGGGGACGCGCCCGTTCGGGTTTTTTAAGAGCCGTACAGCAAAAGGTTGGGGGGGAGCCTTTGGTGAGCGTCATCGAGATGGAGACGTCTTTTCCGGAAAATTTCTATTTCGATCTTGATCTTCATTTGAAAGCCGACGGGCATCAAGCCGTGGCGAAAGCCCTCGCGCCCTATCTGGAAAAATAGCCGGCGGCTATTCCGCCGACTTTTTCTTCTCAAGGACCATGCCGAACATCAAATTGATGTGCTTGATCGGCGCGATAAAAGGGAAATGCCGACGGTGAACGATTTTAAAGCGCTTTAAGAGCACATGCAGGACTTCCTCCGGCGCATTGATGTGTTCGCTCTCGATGAACCATGAATAGGGTTGCTTGTAGCGTTTTTTGAATGCGCGCTCCGTGGTGAAATATTTACCGACGCGATGTACGAAGCCCGGGTCGCAGGGAAGAATGACTCCAAGCTGTCCATTGCCGTTCAGCAAGCGCTCAAATTGTTGAACCGCTTTCGGCAGATCGGTGAGGTGCTCCAGGACGTTATTGGCTATGATGCGATCGAAATAGCCGTCCGGAACGGCAAATCCTTCCTGGCAGTCGGATTGAATGATCTTCACATCGGGGAATCGCGACTTGATGAGATCGACTTGGCTGGAGCGTCTGTCGTTAACCCAGTATTCCTGCCGGGTCAGGTCCTCATATTGCAGATGGCCTCCGTTTCCCGCTCCCACCTCCAAAGTCCGCATGCCGTCGGCGATGCGCATATTGCGCGTAAGGTACATGCTTCCGAATTGATTAAGCATGCTCCACTGACGATGAAAGACTTCCTGACAGTACTTGATGAAATCGTCACTGATCGCCTTCTGCTCATCGGTTAAAGGCGTGACGGTTTTCGGCCATTGATAAGAGTAAAAATTTTTCATATTTATCCCTTGGCGCGGGAGGCGGTTTGTTGTTTTCGTTTGGCGAGATTCAGCCGCAGGGCCGCCGCCCGGCGTTTGCGCCGTTCCTCGATTTTTTCCTCGGCTCCGCCTGTTGACGGACGTAGCTGCCGCTTTGCCGGTTTGGTTATCATTGAAGTCATGGTGCGCTTTCGGACAATGGATCGTCAAGGGACGCTTGCCTCGGATATTGCCCTATGGCATGGTGCGCGAGTCTTGATCATGAGACGCCGCCGTAGCTCAGGGGCAGAGCGCGCCCTTGGTAAGGGCGAGGTCCACAGTTCAATTCTGTGCGGCGGCACCATTCACCTTGCCACAGTTCTGGCCCTAGGCCGTCGAGTTATTCAGAAAGGGCTCAATGCCTATGCCGCGCGAAAATCGACCGATGTCTCCGCATTTGCAGGTCTATGCGTTCAAGCTGCACATGGCCATATCCATTTTTCACCGCATCACCGGCGTCGCCTTGGCGTTCGGCGTGGTGGCGTTGATCTATTGGCTGGCGGCGGCGGCGTACGGTCCCGAAAGTTTCGCCCGCGCTCAGGCCGTGTTCGGCTCATGGTTCGGTTATTTGTGCCTGTTCGGATGGTCGGCATGTTTGTTCTATCACCTGTGCAACGGCATCCGCCATTTGTTTTGGGATATCGGCTGGGGCTTTGCTCCCCGGCGGGTGACGGCGACCGGAAAGATGGTGCTGGCGGGGACGGTGGCGCTGACCGCGCTGTCATGGGCCATCGGCATCGGCATGTAGGGGAGACGACGGGATGAAAATGCGAAGCGCGTTGGGACGTGTCCGTGGGCATGGCTCAGCCAGGGCCGGAACCGAAGGCTGGTATACCGAGCGGCTGACGGCTTTGGCGCTGGTCCCGTTGGCCGTGTGGTTCGTCGCCTTCATGGTGTCGGGCGTCGGCGCCGACTACGCCACCTTCAGGGCATGGATGGCGATGCCCGGAAACATGGCGATGACCATGCTTCTTCTTATCGTTTCCCTGTGGCATGGGGCGCTTGCCCTGTCCGTGGTTATTGAGGACTATGTACACAACAAGACGATAGAGATCGCCGGCCTGATCGCCGTCAAGTTCGGCGCTTTGGCGCTCGGCGTCTTTGCCGTCGGCGTAATCCTCAAGATCGGCCTGGGGAGTTGACGCCGTATGTCTAAAGCCTACGCCATTACCGATCACACATATGACGTTATTGTTATCGGCGCCGGCGGCGCCGGGCTGAGGGCGGCGTTGGGCATGACCGCCGCGAAGTTGAAAACCGCCTGTATTTCCAAAGTGTTCCCGACGCGCAGCCACACGGTTGCCGCCCAGGGCGGAGTCGCCGCTTCGCTGGGGTCGATGTCCGAGGACAATTGGAAGTGGCATATGTACGACACGGTTAAAGGCTCCGACTGGCTCGGCGACCAGGACGCCATCGAGTATCTGTGCCGCAACGCCGTGCCGGCGGTTCTTGAGCTTGAGCACTACGGGGTGCCGTTTTCGCGCTCCGACCAGGGCAAGATTTATCAGCGCCCCTTCGGCGGCCATATGCGTAACTTCGGCGAGGCTCCGGTCGAGCGCGCCTGCGCCGCCGCCGACCGCACCGGCCACGCCATCCTCCACACCCTCTATCAGCAATGCCTGAAGCACGACACCGAGTTTTTCATCGAGTACGTCGTCATCGACCTGATCATGGACGAGGACGGCTCATGCCGGGGGGTGATTGCCTGGAACCTGGAAGACGGCGCCATCCATCGTTTCCGCGCTCATATTACGGTGCTCGCCACCGGCGGCTACGGGCGTTCGTACTTTTCATGCACCTCGGCCCATACCTGCACCGGAGACGGCAACGCCATGGTGGCGCGTACGGGGTTGCCCTTGCAGGACATGGAGTTTGTGCAGTTCCATCCCACCGGCATTTACGGCTCGGGCTGTCTGATCACCGAGGGCGCACGCGGCGAGGGCGGCTATCTCACCAACTCGGCGGGGGAGCGTTTCATGGAGCGTTACGCCCCCAACGCCAAAGACCTGGCCTCACGCGACGTGGTCAGCCGCGCCATGACCATCGAGATTCGCGAAGGACGCGGCGTCGGCGACGACAAGGACCATATCTTTCTGCACCTGGAACACCTGGGGGCGGACATTCTCGCCAAGCGGCTACCCGGCATCAGCGAGTCGGCGAGGATTTTCGCCGGCGTCGATGTCACCCGCGAACCGATTCCGGTTCTCCCTACCGTTCACTACAATATGGGGGGCATTCCCACCAATATCTTCGGCGAGGTATTGCGCCCCTCCGAAAAGCGTCCCGACGCCATCTGCGCCGGCCTGATGGCCATCGGCGAGGCCGCCTGCGTTTCGGTGCACGGCGCCAACCGGCTCGGCACCAACTCGCTGCTTGATATTGTCGTTTTCGGCCGCGCCGCCGCGCATCGCGCCGGCAATATGATCAAGGCCGGGAAGCAACATAGCCCGTTGCCCAAGGATTCAGCCGAGGCGGCGCTCGGTCGCCTGGATCGTCTGCGCCACGCATCGGGAACGGTGAGCGTCAGCGAACTCAGGCTTGAAATGCAGCGCATTATGCAGAACAACGCCGCCGTGTTCAGAACCTCCGATGTTCTTGCCAAGGGCTGCCGTTTGATCGACGAGGCAAGCGCCAAGCTTTCCGACCTCCAGGTCACTGATCGCTCGATGATCTGGAACTCTGACCTGGCCGAAGCGCTGGAACTGGAGAACCTGATGGTCTGCGCCCGCGCCACCCTGCATTCGGGCGAGGCGCGTCATGAGAGTCGCGGCGCTCACGCCCACGAGGACTACCCCCTTCGTGACGATGAGAACTGGATGAAACACACTCTGGCGTGGATCGGCAAAGACGGCGCCGTCACTCTCGGCTACCGTGCGGTGCATACCTATACCCTGACCAATGAAATTAATTACATCGAGCCTAAGGCTCGGGTTTACTAGGGGCGGCGGCAATGGTTCAGTTCAATCTTCCCGCCGGCTCCAAAGTCGTCAAAGGCAAGACCCATCCCGCCCCGGAAGGGGCTGGACGGGTCAGACGATTCAATATTTACCGCTATGACCCCGACGGCGGCGGCAATCCTCGCCTGGATTCCTTTGACATTGATCTGGACGGCTGCGGGCCGATGGTCCTGGACGCCCTGCTCAAGATCAAGAACGAAATTGATTCCACGCTTGTTTTTCGCCGCTCCTGCCGCGAGGGGGTGTGCGGTTCGTGCGCCTTCAACATCGACGGCCTCAACACCCTGGCCTGCATCAAGGCCATCAACGACATCAAGGGCGAGGTCAACATCTATCCGCTGCCCCATCTGCCGGTGATCAAGGATCTGGTCTGCGACCTGTCCACGCCTTACGCCCAGTACGCCTCGATCACGCCGTGGATTCGGACGGTGTCGCCCGAACCTCCCGACCACGAGCGGTTGCAGAGTCCGGAAGAGCGCGATGAACTGGACGGCCTGTGGGAATGCGTGCTGTGCTTTTGCTGTTCGACCAGTTGCCCGAGCTATTGGTGGAACGGAGAGCGCGGCTACCTGGGGCCGTCGGCCCTGCTCCAGGCCTACCGCTGGATCATTGACAGCCGCGACGAATTCGCCGGCGAGCGTCTGGACAATATCGAAGACCCGTTCAGGCTTTACCGCTGCCACACCATCATGAACTGCACCGCCACCTGCCCCAAGAACCTGAACCCGGCTCTCGCCATCGCCGAACTGAAAAAGCGGATGATGCGAAGGAAATAGCGTTATTTCCTTCCCTTGAGCAGGGAGCGCACGATGGGGGGCAGGATCAGTTCCATCGCCATCCCCAGCTTGCTGCCGGGGACAACAATGGAATTGCGGCGCGACATCCAGGAATTATTGATCTTGTCGAGAAGGTAAGGGAAATCGACATCCCACTTGTCCGGTTTGCTGAAACGGATAACGGCGACGCACTCGTCCAGGGCGGGGACGTCGCGGGAGATCGCCGGGTCCGAGGTATCGACCACCGGCGTCATCTGGATGTTGACGTCGGTATGGGCGAACTGGGGGATGATGTAGTGGACGTAGTCGTGCATGCGCCTGAGGATGGCGTCTATCACCGCTTCTTCCGAGTAACCGCGTTGACTGGTGTCGCGGTGAATCTTCTGAATCCATTCCAGATTGATCACAGGCGCCACGCCGATCTTTAAGTCAACCAGACATGCGACATTTACTTCGTCCGTCACCACGCAGCCGTGCAGCCCTTCGTACAGGAGCAGGTCGCTGCCTTTCGGGATATCTTCCCATGGGGTAAGTTCGCCGGCTTTCAGTCCTTGGCCGGGATAATTTTCCGCGTCTTCCGCGCTGTGCAGATAATGGCGGCGCTTGCCGGCGCCGGTCTCGCCGTAGTTTCTGAACAGGGTTTCAAGTTCCTTGAACAGATTGGCCTCGGGGCCGAAGTGGCTGAAGTTGCGGTGTCCCTTGGCGGCGGCGTCCGCCATCGCCTGCTTCATGGCGGCGCGGTCATAGCGGTGGAAGCTCTCGCCGCTGACCTCGGCGAAGCTGACGTTCTCCCGCCGGAAGACGTGATCGAAAGCGTTCCTGACCTGGGTGGTGCCGACGCCCGATGACCTGACAACGGCGATAATTGGATGCTTGACCGACAACTCGATTCCTTCTCTAAATCCGTGACGCTATATTAGACCACATCATGATCTGCGCTAAGGCAAACAAATTATTGACGCCTTGCATTCTACATGATAAAAATGGGTTGATTTGTTAAACAACATAAATTTCTTGTAAAGGATTGCCATGCTGGAGACCCTCGCGCATACCGCCCGCGCCGCACGCCCGTCAATGGCGCAATGCGAAGCCGAGCCGCTGGCGCGCATGGAGGATTACGAGGAATTTCTCGCCGGGATCAACAACTTCCGGACTCACAAGTGGAATTCCGATCGGTGGGTTACTTTCCGTCTGCGTTTCGGCATCTACGCTCAGAAGCAGGACGGCATGCACATGGCGCGCGTCAAGGCGCCGGGCGGACGCCTGCGCGTCGAATGGCTGCGCGCCGTGGCCAAGGCCAACCGCGAGCATTGCGGCGCCGACGTTCATATCACCACGCGCCAGGGGTTGCAGTTCTATTTCGTCGCCCTGGATTCCCTGCCGAAGCTTTTCAAGGAGCTTTACGGCGCCGGCCTGACTTCGCGTGAGGCGTCGGGAAATACCTTTCGCAATGTCACCGCCTGCCCCTTGGCCGGCATCTGCCCCCGTGAGCGCGTCGATGCCGGCGCCGTCGCTCAACGGCTGGCCGTTACCTGGCTGCGCCATCCGCTGGTTCAGCACATGCCGCGCAAGGTAAAGATTTCCATATCGGGCTGCGAACTGGATTGCGGAGCGACTTCCATCGACGACCTGGGGCTTATCGCCACCGTTAAGGACGGCCGTCCGGGGTTCCGCGTGGTGGCCGGCGGCGGCCTCGGCTCCGTTCCCCGTTCCGCCGTCGAACTTCTGGAGTTCGTCGCGGAGGAGGAATTGTCCGCCGTTCAGGAAGCCGTGGCTCACCTGCACCACCGCTATTCCAATCGTAGCCGCAAGATGGCCTCGCGCCTCAAGTTTCTGGTAAAAAGATTCGGCGAGGAAGAATTCGTCAAGCTGTTTCTGGATGAATTTGAACATGCCCGGCGCATGCCTCAGCGGCCATGGCCGGCGCTTGCGTGGCGCACGCCCGCCGATGACCGATTTCCGCCGCCGCAGCGCGGCCGGATTGAGCAACACGACGGGAAAGTTGCCGTCGTCATTCGTCCGCCGCTCGGCATGTTGTCATCGGATCGGCTCGAAGCCTTGGCCGATATCGCGGAGCAGACCGGCGCTTCCGAGTTCCGTCTTACCCGTGAGCAGAATATCATCGCCGTAGGCATTCCCCGGCAAAATGCCGACAGGTTTATGAAGGGCGTCCGCGCCCTCGGCCTTGATATGGGCGAGCGGCCTCATGGCCTCGGCGATATTGTTGCCTGCCCCGGCGTCAGCACATGCCCGATCGGCATCAACAATTCCCATGCCTTGGCCGAAGAGTTGCTGGCCGCCGGCGCTGCTTTCGCCGGTTTCCCCGAGACGCGCATTCGCATTTCCGGGTGCCACAATTCATGCGGCCAGCATCATATCGGCGACATCGGCCTGCACGGAGTGGCCAAGAAGATCGGCGGCAAGAATGCCCCTCACTACCAATTTCACCTGGGGGGAGAGGTTGATACTCCCGGCGCCATCGCCATGGAAGGCCCGGCTGTGCCGGCGCGTCTTATAAAGGAAGCGCTGAAAATCCTGCTTTCCGCCTATGCCGAAACCCGAAACAAGGAAGAAAGCGTTCGCCGTTGGGCGAAACGCATCGGCGCGGCGGGCATCGAAAAGCTTTTAGCGCCGGTGACCGAGGGCGGCTACGATGTAAGCGATCCGTTATTATGGCTCGACGTGGGGTCCGACAAGCCGTTCTTTCCGCCGATCAGCGCCGTCGGCGAATGCGCCGCCGCAGCGGTCGTCGGGGAATATCTGTCCGACCTGTCTCTGGTGGGGCGCATAGACCTTCAGCGCTCCCTTGCCATCGGTGATCGGGAAGAAGCCGTGGAGGCCGGACGGCGCAGCCTGTTCGCCACCGGACAACGGCTCCTCAGCGTTCTCGGCGTTGATACGGAAGACTTCGACGATTCCCGCCTGATTCTGGAAGTCAGAAGCCAATTCAGCGGGGAAAAGGCGTTGATGGCCGCGCTGGAAACGGCGCTTAAGGCCAAGGTTGCGGCCGCCGGAGGCGGCGACATGGAGGCGTTCGTCCGTGCGCTGGACGACTGGGCCGCCGCCGCCGATATCATTATCGAAGCCTCTTTGGCCCCTTCGTCGGCGATGGGAGCCAATATTTGATGGACGCTCCATTGCAGGAACGGCCCCACGGCGCTGAATTGGAGCAGCGGCTTGTCGAGCGCTACGGCGACTTCGGCGGGGTTGATTTGCTGCGCGTCATGATCAAGGAAGAATTCCCGGGGCGAATCGCCGTAACCTCATCGTTCGGCATCGAGGCGGCTGTCCTGCTTGATATGGTGGCCGAGGTCGATCCCTCGACGCCGGTTATTTTCCTCGATACCGGCATGCTGTTCGAGGAGACCCTGGCTTATCGGGACACCCTTACCAAGAGGTTCAAACTCACCGATATGCGAACGGTGAGGCCGGACCCGGCGGACATCGAAAACTATGACGCCGACGGCGCCCTCAACCGCACTGATACCGAAACCTGCTGCTATCTGCGCAAGGTGCTGCCGTTGGAGAAGGCCCTTCACGGCTTCGATGCCTGGATCACCGGCCGCAAGCGCTTTCACGGCGGGGAAAGGGCTGACCTTCGCATTGTTGAGTTCAATAACAACCGAATCAAAATCAATCCCCTGGCCGGATGGTCGCGGGGCCGCATCGCTGAGGCATACGAAAAGCGTAGCCTCCCCGTCCATCCGCTGGCCGCCGCCGGTTATACCTCCGTCGGCTGTTCGCCATGCACCCGCTTGACCGGATCGGGCGAGGAGGTCAGGGCCGGACGGTGGGCGGACATGGAAAAAACCGAATGCGGCATTCACAACGCTCCCTGGTTCGGACAGGGGATATGAACGCTACAGGAACCCTATGAGCGCCATGGATAACCTCGACGCCCTGGAGAGCCAGAGCATCTATATCTTCCGCGAGGCCTTCAACAAGGTCGAGCGCCTCGCCATGCTATGGTCCATCGGCAAGGACAGCAACGCCATGCTGTGGCTGGCGCGGAAAGCGTTTTTCGGCCATGTGCCTTTTCCGCTGATTCACGTCGATACCAAAAAGAAAATCCCTGAGATGATCGAATTCCGCGACCGCTACGCCAAGGAGTGGAATCTCAACCTGATCGTTGATTCAAATCATCAGGCTATTGCCGCCGGCATGGGGCCGGACCGGGGCAAGGTCGTCTGCTGCTCGGCGCTCAAGACGGAAGGCCTCAAGGCGGTCATCGCCGAGCACGGCTTCACCGGAGTCTTCGCCGGCATCCGCCGCGACGAGGAAGGCACCCGCGCCAAGGAGCGGATATTCAGCCCTCGCGGCATCCTTTCCCAGTGGGATGTCCGCGACCAGCCGCCGGAGTTCTGGGAGCAGTTCAACGCCGACGTGCCGCCGGGCGCTCACCTGCGCATTCACCCGCTTCTCCCCTGGACCGAGATCGACATCTGGCGCTATATCCGGCGCGAGGGCATTCCCCTGGTTGATCTTTACTTTGCTAAAAACGGGCAACGATATCGTTCGCTGGGGTGTGCGCCGTGCACCGCCCCGATGGCCAGCACCGCCTCCACCGTCGATGAGATCATCAAGGAGCTGGAGAACACCAAAGTCTCCGAGAGATCCGGTCGCGCCCAGGACAAGGAATCAGAGGACGCCTTCGAGCGTCTCCGCGTAGAGGGGTACATGTAATGGCGAAGGCGGGCAAAAAGAAGGCGGGACGGCAGCCTCTCAAGATCGTCATCGTCGGCCATGTCGATCACGGCAAGTCAACCCTGGTCGGGCGGCTTCTTCATGACACCAACTCGTTGCCCGAGGGCAAGATGGAGGCCATCAAGGACGTTTGCGCCAAGCGCGGAATGCCTTTCGAGTGGGCCTTCCTTCTTGACGCCCTGCAAGCCGAGCGCGACCAGGGAATCACCATCGACACGTCGCGCATCTGGTTCAGTTCCAAGGCGCGGGACTACGTCATTATCGACGCTCCCGGCCACCGGGAATTCATCCGCAACATGGTTACCGGCGCCGCCGGCAGCGACGCCGCCGTGCTTGTCATTGACGCCGAGGAAGGCGTTCGCCAGCAGACCCGCCAGCATGGTTTGCTGTTGCATCTTCTCGGCATCCGCAATGTGGTGGCGGTAATCAACAAGATGGACCTTGTCGGCTATCATCAGGCCCGTTTCGACGAAATCAGGGCCGAACTCGGCGATTATCTCGGCAAGCTCGACATCAATGCCTCGGCGGTGATCCCCGTTTCGGGGCGCGAGGGCGTCAACATCATGGAGTCGAGCGAACTCACCGGGTGGTATCGGGGGCCTTCGGTGATGGCGGCTCTTGACGCCTTCCCCGATCCGGTGGAGCCGACCGACCTGCCCCTGCGCCTGCCTGTGCAGGATGTCTATAAGTTCGACAAGCGGCGCATTATCGCCGGGCGCATCGAGAGCGGCGCTTTGCGCGTCGGCGACGTTATCCGCTTTTCGCCTTCGGGCAAGACGGTGCGCGTCGCCTCTCTGGAGGATTGGAGCACGCCCGTCGCCGCCGTCGCCGCCGTCGCCGGCAAGTCGGTCGGCATCACCCTCAGCGAGCAGATTTTCGTCGAGCGCGGTCAGGTCGCCAGCCACGTCGAGCGCATCCCGGTCGAGGCCAACGAGTTCAAGGCCCGCCTATTCTGGCTGGGCGGCAAACCGCTGGAAGCCGGCAACCGCTACACCATGAAGCTGAACGCCTCCGAGTATAATGTCGGCGTCAAGGCGGTGGAGCGCATCATCGACGCCGACACCCTGACCTCCGTCGAGGGCGCAAGCGTCGCCAAGAACGGCGTCGCCGAGGTGGTGCTTCATTCGCGGGGACTGATGGCGGTGGATATGTTTAAGGACAATCCGCGAGCCGGGCGCTTCGTGCTGGCCGACGGCTATAATCTGGCCGGAGGCGGCATCATCACCGAGGCCAAATCCCTGAGTCAGGCCAGGGACGTCAAGTCAACCAACATCTTCTCCGTCGAGCACCGCATGGAGCCTGAGGAGCGCTGGATCGGCAACGGTCATTCCAGCGGCATCCTGTGGCTGACCGGCCTGTCCGGCTCCGGCAAAAGCACTCTGGCCATGGAACTGGAACGCCATCTTAACCGCAAGGGCTACAACGCCTATGTGCTGGACGGCGACAACATTCGCAGCGGCCTCAACTCGGACCTGGGGTTCAGTCATGAGGACCGCGCCGAGAACATACGTCGCGTCGGCGCCGTGGCTTCCCTGTTCGCCGACGCCGGTTTCATCGCCATCACCGCCTTCATCTCACCCTATCGCGCCGACCGCCAGATCGCCCGCGCCATGCGCCCCGACGCCTTCCACGAGGTTTACGTCAAGGCCGACCTGGATATCTGCGAGAAACGCGACCCCAAGGGCTTGTACAAGAAGGCCCGCGCCGGCCAGATCGCCGATTTTACCGGCATTTCCGCTCCCTACGAGGAGCCGGAGGACACCGCCCTGGTCCTCGACACCGGCAAACAAAGCATCGAGGAAAGCCTGTCCATGCTGCTCAACTATGTTCAGAAGAATTTCACTTTACTCGATGTCGTCTCCCGCCACCATCGGACTTGTGTTTAGTCACAGGGCGCAATCGGGTGCTTGATGATACGACAATCTTCGTATACACTAAAGGACAAGATAGGCTTTAAAGAGGCTAAAAGGCACGCTCTCGAAGCACTGGAAATGGGTGTTTTTCAGCATGAAGTTCGCAATCAGATCGACGAGAAGAACCTTTTACATGCCGGTGATGTGACTACCGAAGAGGTCATCAACATTATCGAAAGATGCAATGGACGCCATCATACGGAAAATTCACACCACACTATCGCCGCAGTGACGGTGCACGTTCTTAAACGAGACGGCTGGTACATTAAGTTCTATTTCGTTGGGACGGACCTGTTTTTCTTAAGTGTGCACAAATGAGGCAAGGGAAATGAAACTTTTTAAAGCCGGCGACAAAGGAAAGGCGATATGCGAGTCCTGCAAGGAGATCGCACCCACGACCTTTGCCTATCGCGATGTCCCCTTCAGCGATAGTCCCGGCAAGGTGAAGGGCATCCTTGTTTCCGTATGCGACAAGTGTGACTCCGTGGTTGCCGTTCCCTCGCAGTCCACCCCTGCGATCAAGGCCGCCCGCGAGACGGCGACGAAATCAATCGAGGTCAATCTTCCCGCGTCTTACATTGAATTGCTTGATCTGGCGGCGTTTAAGATTGATGCGAAAGCAACTGCTGAGTTCCGAAAGCGGCTGTTGGCCTTTTACATTCACAGATACGCTGTGAACCCGGATTTCGCTGAAAAAATGGCGGTCATTTTCGGCAGGCTGCCGCATACGCCCAAAAGCACCGGCGGCGCCATGCCGAAAAAGCGCCTGTCGTTCAAGTTTACGCCCCGTTTGAATAGTGAGTTCGAGGAGATTATGAAGGCCTCGTCCCTCAACCGGACCGATGTCATCCGAGGACTCGTCCTGCAAATTGACAAAGACATTGTCCGCCCGAAGAAACCCAAGCACCTGACGGAGCTTCAAACCCTTGCCGCCGTCGCCACCTGCTGAACAAGAGATCGACGCAATTCCGGGGACAGCCCCAATTCCGGGAACAACTTAATTTTTGGAATTAAGTATCATGTCACCGGAATTTGGATGGATAATGCCGCCGAGGGCCGGACGGGTCGCTGCCGTTGATGTTAGTTGTGCCTTGCTCCCTGCTTTCCTAGGCACCACCCCTCGCGCCTTTCCCCATGATAAGCCCGTCCAAAGCCCCTCTTGATCAGTATTTCCGCCAAGTCAGCGCCGTCTATTTTAACATCCGCCAAAACTCGACCTGCGTACTTTCCCCATTTAGGATTGCAGAAACGCACCTGACCAGCGCCCGCAAGGAGGTCCTGAACAAAGGCTCGGCCTTTTTTAGCCTGGTATTTTTCATCGTCGCATTTCCCCTTTATCTCCGGGGCGTCAACGCCGTTGACGCGCACGGACATTTGTTCAACCTCTGGCGGCAGTCCAGGCATCACGATATAGATGGTATCAGCGTCGTAAGCCAACTGGCCGCGAACGATCCGCATCGGCCAATCGTAGCACTCGGCTTGAGATGAAAAGGACGTTGCCAGGAGGATGGCGAATAGGGTAATAATCCGCATGGTCACCCTAAAGGCGTGATCGGCAATCACACCCTTAGGGGTTTTGCTTTCAGCAGCCACAGCTTGGACTATACGAGCCATCGCAGCAAACCGCGCGCGTTCCAGCACAACCGCAAACGCCGCCGTGCCACGAGCAGCAGCCCTGGCCCGCCAGTTGTTCTTCTGTGGCTCCGGATGCTTTCATCCGGTCGCATTCGGTGGCCTTATCAGGAGTGGATTGATCAAAAATGATGGGATGTTTTTGGTCAATAGGATGTTCGGCAGCCATGGCCGCGCCCATCACGAACGTGATGGCGACTGCAAATATAATTAGCTTTTTCATTTATTGACCAAGCAGGTTGTAGGGGTTACTGGTCCTCGCTCCCCGTCCTGACACCTCTCCGCTACCGTATCCACCCCTGCTGCTGGAGCCATAACCACTAGACGAATCGGAATTTTTGGTCCCACTTTGGCCAGTATATGGATTCATATTTCCTTTGGTTGACCAGTTGTTAGACGGATTGCTGTCTGGAGCGCTCCGAAAATGCGGTTGGACGTAGGTTCCGTCTTTACGGGAATAGCCGTCAACCTGCGTATCGCCCGCAAAAGCTTCTGCCACAATCAAAGAAGACAAAAGCAATAAAGCCACAAAAATCAACGACCTTGCTATGACTTCTCCCATCCTTACGTACCCCCTTGTGATAATGAAAAGTTTTGCAGATTAAGAACTTTTTATAGTGTATATACACTATGTAACGTACATGGACACGATAGTCAAGGAGATGAACAAAATGTTCGTATGCAAAATTTTGGGAAGAAGCTCAAGGAAAGGACTAGGCAGCTTAATCTGGCTGACGCCGAGGTCGCTCGTCGTGCGGGGCTAAGCGAGAGGCGCTATGGCCATTATGTAACCGGCAGGAATGAGCCCAACTTAAGGACACTCGTTAAGCTCTGCAAAGTCCTGGAGACGACGCCCGACAAACTGCTCGGCTTTAATGCCGAAGGTGATGAACAAGGCGGGAAAGAGAGCAATGAAATACGGGCGCGGCTACGCGCCGCAAGCAATGTTCTGGAAGGGGAAAATTTGATTATTGCCATGAAGATTCTAGACACTCTTGTAGAACATCAAGTGGACGGGTGGGTAGTCTAAGCAAGATTTCGCAGATTCCGCCACCGCGCATAATCCGCTCCGTCATCGACATCGTGAAGGGTATCGACCAAGGCGTGGGTGAAGCCGGAGGGCAGGTTCTTAATGGTGTCGGCGAGGGCGTGTTCGGTTGACCAACGCACATTCGCATACAGGTAGGGCATGGCGGGGCTGCGCTTCATGCCGACCAGCCAGAAGCCGCCGTCGGCGGCGGGGCCGAAGACCGCGTCATGATTTCCCAACGCTTTGAAGGCTGCCGCGATATGGGCGGGAGTAATTCCCGGCGTATCGGCGCCGATCAGCACCACAGGTCCCGGCGGCGGTCGGCGCATAGCCCGGTCCATGCGGCGGCCGAGGTCGCCTTCGCCCTGGGGGAAACAGGGGATTCCCCTCGGCCACGGCCCATTTTCTCTTGCCGCCCGGTCGGGAGTTATCGCCGGCCGACATGTCCACCGTTTGTCGGAGCGCAGGCGGTTAAACGTGTCTTTCAGGTTGCGCCGATAGAAGGCGGCGGCGGCGATTGCGCCGATGTCGCGGGCCAGTCGACTCTTCACCGTCCCCAGGTGCGGCGCCTTGCAGAATATGATCAGATGATTGGTCATTCGTATATCTTTGCGATCAGACGGGGCGGCAGGCCGAGGAAGTATAGGCCCAGGCACAGCATATTGCGTAAGGGGCGGAGCAGGTAGCCTCCCGTGCGATAGCGCTCGGCGGAGGTGACGACGACAACGTCGAGTATATCCAGGCGCGACTTGCCGATGCGGCAAACTATGTCCACGTCTTCCATCAGCGCTATCGCCCTGAAGCCTCCCAACTCGTCGTAAAAAACGCGGGAGATCAACAAACCCTGGTCGCCATAGGGTAGGCCGAGGACGCGGCTGCGCCAAGCGACCAGCCTTTCCAGCCGGCGGGCGGCGGGGGATGCGTCATCCAGGCGCAGGCGGAAAACGGCGGCGCGGCGCAGGTTGCCGGGATCGGCGACGTAGCGGGCGACGGCCTCGTCCCAGCCCGCGCCGGGAACGGTGTCGGCGTGGATGAACAACAACCGGTCGCCCTTGGCGGCGGCGGCTCCGCAAGCCATCTGCGCTCCTCGGCCCCGCGCGCATTTGATCACCCGCGCTCCCAAGCGTTCGGCGATTTCGCGGGTGGCGTCGGCAGAGCCGCCGTCGGCGACGATCACTTCTTTATCGGCGGCGGAGGCGAACAAGGTTTTCAGTACGCCTTCAAGGCGTCCGGCGGCATTCAAGGCGGGGATGATGATGCTGAGCACGAAATTATCTTACACCGCCCTTTGCCCTTGGCAAGCCGCGCCGGTTACCCGGTTGCGCTCACGGCGGCATTGGCATAATATGCCATTCGGTATATTGCCAAGGAGACTGAATCATGCCGACCCGCAATGTTGTGCTCACGGATCATCAGGCCGATCTCATCGAACGACTGGTTACGTCCGGTCGTTATCAGAACGCCAGCGAGGTGCTGCGCGAGGGCTTGCGAATGATCGAAACCCGCGACGCCGATGAACAAGCGCGCCTGGAGGCTCTGCGCGCCGCCGTCCAGGTCGGCATCGACGATATCGAGGCCGGACGCTACCGGGACTTCGACAGCTTCGAGGCGATGAAACGGCATCTGATTGCCGGAAGCGATGCCGCGTTCGAGTCTCGTAAGACCTGACCCATGTCCCTGAATTGGAAAGTCCGGCTGTCGGAGGCGGCCCAGCGGGATTTCGACGGTATTTTTCTCCGGACTGCCGAGCATTTCGGCATCGGTCAGGCGCGCCTCTATCGCGGCATGATCCTTGATGCCTTGCGAGCGCTTCGAGATGGCCCCGCCATCATCGGCGCCGGAAATCACCCTGAGCTTCCTCAAGGCGTCAAGACCCTGCATATCGCTCGAAAGAGCAAGCGTGGCCGACATTTCATCGTATTTGACGCCTCCACGGCGGGGCGTATTCGTGTCTTGCGCATCCTTCATGACGCCATGGACATGTCCCGTCATATCGAGCCTGGCGACGAGGATGATGACTGCCCTTCCCCTGACCGCCATCCGCGCCGTGCTTGACGGAAATGTTGTCTTTGTGTCAGCGTGAATTTACTAAGGTGAGCAATTACTGACGGAGGGGATGTGGCAGCATGGCTATTTTATTTAGAGATGATGACGCTTCGTATTTGACTTGGGTGATTGAGCATCCTGGGGGATTTGTTGTTAACCTGAGGAAGAATTTTGACCCAACTTATTTGGTGCTTCACCGGGCAATGTGTCCATCAATCAGGAAATACCCGGGCATGGATCGTAATCCAGGTGGGTTCACGGAGAGAGGGTATATGAAGTTGTGTTCCTTATCCATCAACGATCTTGAAAGCTATCTCAAGAAACATCCTCCATTCTCAAGCAGATGTGGCTTATGCAATAAATAAAGGAGCGGATGATGGATAAATCAGCCGCGTTGGTAAATGGCGTGGGTTGGGGAGAATCTGTGGGGCAGATTCTTGAGCGCTTTTGAATGACATTTGAACGTACTGAACTTTTAAGAAAGTTTTATTCCATTCTCACGGCGCTTGAAAAAAAGTGCGGGGGAGAACGGGTTCTCGCCAAATGCTCCGGGCATCTCAATTGGCCGCATAGGGGTGTATATTTTTTTAGGGAGCCGAAAGAAATACGGACCGACACAGGGTCCGGACCCCGTATTGTGCGCGTGGGTACGCATGCCCTTAAAACCGGATCAAACACAAAACTCTGGACACGATTATTGCAACACAAGGGGTCTAATAGCGGGAGAGGGAATCATCGCGGGTCAATTTTCCGGTCAATTGTGGGGGCTTCGCTGATAAAAAAAAGAAAATACGACTTTCCAACATGGGGGGTGGGCAATTCGGCCCCTGCTGAAACCCGCGCCGAAGAGAACCCGCTTGAAAGTGAAGTAAGCCAAGCAATAGGAAGAATGTCGTTTATCTGGCTGGCGATTGAAGATGAACCGGGCGTCAACAGTCTGCGCGGTTACATTGAAAGAAACGCAATCGCCTTGCTTAGCAACTACAACAGGCCACCGCTTGATTCGCCATCTCGCGGGTGGCTTGGTCGCCATTGTAATAGGGATAAAATTCTAAAGTCCGGCCTTTGGAACTCTAACCACGTTGATGATGTTTGCGATCCATTATTTCTCGATTGTTTTGAAGAATTGGTTATGAGAATGAGAATGAGGTGGTCCTACTTGTTTGGACAGTTCGGCGGCGAAGTTAAGGTGTATTCCGGTTGCTGATCATGCCGCCAAAGCCCTGTTCATATTTAATG